>CAYIZC010000132.1:0-1519 GCA_964367805.1 uncultured Gammaproteobacteria bacterium | reverse complement strand
ATGTAAGTCAGAAGCCTTATTATCAGAGGCTAATTTTAAAATATTTTTAATTTTCATACTATGTAAATATTACACTACCAATCTAGTTTAATAAGCCCAGCAGAGGCGGCTGCTACTTGTGCCTCCTGCTTAGATAAGCCCTCCCCTTTGGCAATAAGATCTTCTCCTAGGTAAAGACCAACTATAAAATTTTTAGCATGATCAGGCCCGGACTCATCTAATATTTTGTAATGTGGTGTTAGTCCTTTTTCCTCTTGTGCCTTCTCTTGGAAATGAGACTTAGGATCTAGATATGATTTATTTTTTAAAATATCATCTAGTTTTATAATTATATTTTTAAGAACAAAAATCTCCGCCACATCCATACCTTGGTCTAAATAAATTGCACCGATTATCGCCTCCACAGCATCCGCTAATATATATTGTCGTGACTTTTTATTCTTATCCTTGGCCTCACCTTTTGAAAGGTAGAGACTTTTTTCAAATTTTAAGTCCGAGGCAACCTCGTATAACATTTTTGAATTTACCAATGAAGCGCGCCAGTTAGTTAGGTCTCCTTCTGGTACATCCGGGAAGCTTAAAAATAAATACTTGGTAACTATAATTTGTAAAACCGCATCTCCTAAAAACTCTAAGCGTTCATTGTGCCCAATATGAAAATCGGGGTGCTCATTTAAATAAGAACGATGAACCAAGGCTTGTCTTAACAAGTTTTCATTTTTAAATTTTATCTTTATTTCTTTTTGTAATTTTTCTAAGTTATTTGCGTCCATATGGTGACTAATAATTTTTATAAAAAGAAAAAGTCTATTTTAAAGACTTTTCTTTTTCACTTTTTTCTTCTTCTTTATTGTCTCTCTTTTGTATACTTTCCTCTTCAGCATACAGTGCTCCTAAAACTCCATTTACAAATTTACCAGAAGAGTCACCGCCAAAGCTTTTAGCAATTTCAATAGATTCGTTTATAACTACTCGTGGCGGCACTTCAGTATAGAGAAGTTCATAAATTCCTAAACGTAAAACATTTCTATCAACGGTAGTTATTTGATCTAGTGGCCACTCAGTAGCATATTTTACAATATGCTTATCTATCTCTTTTACTTTTGAGGCAACGCCATCTACAAGTCCTTTAACAAAACCATGGTCATCAAAGCGAGGAGCAAAATTAGCAAAATTATCAGCAATTATTTCTTCTAATTTTTCTTTTTTTTGACCGTTGAAATCCCAGGTGAAAATTGTTTGAAGTGCGATTGTACGAGAGAGATGTCTATTCGACATAATTATTTATTTTTAACTAACTTACTTTTTGGTTTAACTACTTGCTTCTCTTTATAAGTGCCACAGTTAGAACAAGCGGTGTGGGGAAGTCTAGGTTCTCCACATTTACTACATTTAGTAAGGGCGACCTTATCTAAAGCTAGATGAGCTCTACCCATACGACTCTTACTATGTGTTTTTCTTTTTTTTGGATTAGCCATAAAATTTAAATAATATTAATACATTTTTAGTATAACTTAAG
>CAYIZC010000131.1:0-1521 GCA_964367805.1 uncultured Gammaproteobacteria bacterium | reverse complement strand
CTTGCAAAACAGATATCTCAAATATCAGAAAAAATTAAAGTTTTAGAGCAAGAAAAAGCTAGCCTGCTCTTAGATAATAAAGAAGCACATTTTCAAGCTAAGAAGGAAGATTTAGAAAATAAACTACAAGAATGCAAGCTGCGTGATTCAAATATTTCTGAAAGAGTAAGGCTTTTGCTAGAGAAGAAGAGAGATATTGAAAATGAAATAGAGGAAATGCTACAAAAAATTAAACAAAATGAAAACAAATTTGACTCTGCTGAAGTAGCTAGTGAAAAAAATAAATTAGAAGAAAAAATTAATCAACTAGGTGTAGATGAAAAGAACATAAATACTGAACTGGAAAAATTAAACAAAGACAAGGAAGACGAGAAGGCTAAGATGTTTGATTGTCAAAAAAGAATACAAAGCCTACAGCTTGAAATAAATAACATTGCCAATAATCTTAGTAATATTAAAATGGAGGCAATTAGACAAGAAACCAGGCTTGAGGACTTAGAAAATAATATCCGAAAAGATAATCTAAATTTAAAAACTATCAGTGAACAAGAAATTGACGATGCTGAGGCAGATATTGATAAGTGGCAGAAGACAATCTTTCATCACAAGTCTCAGCTGGAACAAATTGGAGGAATAGATGAGGAAACGGAAAAAGAATATCTTGAAACAAAGGAGCGCTACGACTTTCTAAGTCAACAAACTGAAGATCTTGACCGAGCGATTAAATCCTTAGAGAAAATTATAAAAGAGCTAGATATTAACATAAAAGATCGCTTTGATCATGAGTTTAAAATAATATCAGAAAAGTTTAATGAATACTTTGGAATACTCTTTAGTGGTGGGTCCGCCAAGATTTCTAAATTAATGTTAGACGATTTAAATAAAGAAGAGGATAGAGAAAATAGTCTAGAAAGCTACATAGAATCTGGTCTCAGTAGAAATGATGCAGAAGCTAAACTGGCTGCTGAAGAAAAAGCAAAAAAAATAAAGGTACTTAAGAAATACAACGCCCTTGGTTTAGCTGGTATAGACATCCAAGCTACGCCTCCTGGTAAAAGAATACAATCTGTCGCTATGCTCTCTGGCGGAGAAAGAGCTTTAACCGCCATTGCTCTTATCTGTGCAATAATTAGTGCCAACCCCTCACCCTTTGTTGTCTTAGATGAGGTGGACGCTGCTCTTGATGAGTCCAATTCTGAGCGTTTAGCAAAAATACTAGACGACCTCTCAAACAAGACTCAATTTATTGTTATCACCCACAATCGCGCTTCTATGCGCAAAGCTAGTATACTATATGGAGTCACCATGAAAAATGATGGCGTTAGTCAGATTATTAGTGTTAAGTTAGATGAAGCAAGTTATCAAAAAAAAGTATAAACCGCCTTCCTTTAATAAGACTAAGCGAGTGACTCAATAAAAACGTTATTTTAATTTAATTTTTTTAAAATACTTCCTCCTATAAAGTAAATTTATTAGTGGAAATATGTTTTTATTTTTGTTATAATATATTTTAGATAACTA
>CAYIZC010000130.1:0-1523 GCA_964367805.1 uncultured Gammaproteobacteria bacterium | reverse complement strand
GATTGGTAGTATAATATTTACATAGTATGAAAATTAAAAATATTTTAAAATTAGCCTCTGACAATAAGGCTTCTGACTTACATCTATTTGTTAATAATTTTCCAATTTTAAGAATAGACGGAAAATTGCTAGAATTATTGGGAGATGGTGAAAAGCAGATTTTTACAAAACTAAACAACAATGATCTAATTGGCTTTGTCGATGAGCTCTTGTCTGATGATCAAAAAAAAGAGTTCATGACCAAAAAGGACTTAGACGCAGTTTATGAGTTTGAAAATCTTAGATTTCGCTTAAATTTTTCTTTTGAAAAAGAGGGGCTAAAGATTGTGGCTCGTATTATTAAAAATGAAGAGCCAAGTTTAGAAGACTTAGGCCTACCAGAGGTAACTAAAGATATTTTAAATTATAGCCAAGGTTTAGTTTTAGTTACCGGTCCAACTGGCTGCGGTAAGTCTACTACTTTAGCCGCGATGATAAACTATATTAATAAGAATAAACGGGTAAACATTGTTACTCTAGAGGATCCTATAGAATTTGTTTTCAAGGCTAAAAATAGTATTATTTCTCAACGTCAGTTAGGCGAAGACATGCTTAGCTTTGGTTCTGCCTTAAAGCATGTCCTAAGACAGGACCCTGATATTATTATGTTAGGAGAGATGAGGGATTTAGAAACGATTTCAGCTGCCCTTACTCTCGCTGAAACCGGACATCTTGTTTTAGCCACATTACACACCTACAGTGCCGCTCAAACAATAGATAGAATAATTGATATTTTTCCACCCCACCAGCAGAGCCAAGTAAGGTCACAATTATCCATGGTGCTTCGTGCTGTTATTTCACAGAGATTACTTCCTAAAAAAGAAGGAGGAAGAGTGGCTGCTCGAGAGATTCTTTTAAATAACTCAGCCAGTGCTAATTTAATAAGAGAGGGGAAAATTGCTCAAATAGATTCTGTAATTGAAACTGGTGCTAATGTCGGTATGGTAACTTTAGTAAATGATATTGAAAGTCTTTATAAGCAAGGACTTATAAGTGAGGAAGTGGCCCAAGCCTATGTTAGAGATTTAAGTGGCTTTAAAAAGATAAAGAAATAGACTTTTAGCCTTAAAATTATTTAATAAGTTTTTTTTAATATCATTTTATTATTAGAAGCTTATTCATTTTAGACTGATATTATTGACATATATTATCGCTTTTAGTCTTTATAGTCTCAGGCTTGACATTATTTTTAAAACAGTTATAATTATAATCAGTTTTAACAAGGCCTTAAATGGCAGAGGTGTATGATAAATAGTTGGAAATTCAAACTGAATAAGCGATTCTAATAATTGTCAATTTTACGATTATTTAGAACCGCAATAAAGCGGTTTTTTTTGTGCCTTGTGTTCTTTAAAAATTGAATAGATAAATAGATCAATTAATAGAAAAAATATAAAAGGCGTATTTTAGTCTGGAGGGTTTATACCTCCTGCTGTAAACTAAAATACATATAAGAAAACATTTTTATATCTTAAATATAAAAG
>CAYIZC010000129.1:0-1566 GCA_964367805.1 uncultured Gammaproteobacteria bacterium | reverse complement strand
CTGCTTTTTTTGTTTATTTTTAGTTCATATAAATTTCACATAGTATTTACTATACTAATAACATGAATAAAAATGATAATAAAATTATATTATTTAATAATAAGCAAGTTCGTCGTCACTGGGATGAGGACAGCAAACTTTAATATTTTTCTGTTATAGATGTGGTAGAGATTTTAACAAATAGCCCAAGACCAAGGAAATATTGGAATGCTTTAAAGACAAAGTTAATTAACGAAGGAAGTGAGTTGTCCCAAAAAGTGGGACAGCTGAGAATGAGAGCTCAGGATGGAAAAATGAGAATGACTGATGTAATAGATATTATTAACTCCCTTTTACAGTCTATACAATTTACAAAATAGTTTATTGATAAATGGCAGCGCACAGGGGTTAAAAAGGGGTTTGATGTAGTTTGACTATAAAATCATTACAACTGCACCCTATTTTATGGCAGTTATAAAAAAATAAGGATAAATCCTTATTTTTTATTTAGACACTTATTTAAAATAAATAAGAGCTTACGATAATTATATATTAAAAGGAGCGTGGCACACTTAAAATGTTGAAAAAATTTTCAAGAATTAATTTTGGGAAGTGGGGAGAGGGTATTAATAAATACCCAAGAAAAGAGACCTAAGTTTTAATCTTTCCAGAGATCGTTAAAAGCTTCTGATACTTCCTCATCGCTAGCCTCTGGATTATCTTTTTTGTATTCTTCTATCCACTTGTCTAGCGTCTTTAGGTTTTCGTCATAAGCCTCAGTGCCTCCTTCGTAATTCTCTCTTTCCTCTATATAACGATTGAAGTTATCAAACTTATCATCTAAAAGTATCCTTGCGCCTAGTAAAATAACGGCTACGCCAAGGACGATAAGTAAGATATTTTTTATTTTAGATATTATTTAAATTAAATATTAATTATTTTTTAAAATTGAAATTGCTCTAGTAATAGCTTTTTTATTAGTACCATACTTTACTAAGTCTATAGCTTCCTGAACGCTAAGCCACCTAAATTCTTCGTGCTCATCGCTAATTTTTATCTTTTTTGACAGGGCTAGACTAAGACATGTTGTAAAGACATATTCATTTAACTCATGAATACCACCAGCTAAAAAATTAAAATGATAGCCCGTGTATTTAATTATTTTTGGACTAAGGCCTATCTCTTCTTTTATTTCTCGGGCGGCAGCGCTATAGAAATCTTCGCCGATATGGACTCCACCGGTAATGGTCTGCCAAAAAGAGCCTTTCTTTATGTTTCTATATAGAACTAAAACTTCATACTTAGCCTTATTTTTTTTACGACAGACAACTATATTAACTTGCGCAACCCTATTGCCAGATTGGCAGGTTTCTATTGCCTTAGCCGCTCTTTTTATTTCTTTACTTTTGGTGTTTGCGATATTTAAAACAAAGACAGGAATATTTAGCTTTGCCGGCAGTAGTTCGGTATAGAAATGGTTAAGAGAGTTTATGTATTTCCTGTCAATATTTTTGTCACTTTCTTTAACCTTTATATAAACTAATAATATTTTGTTTTTTTTAAATACCCCTCTTATCTCATTTAATT
>CAYIZC010000128.1:0-1588 GCA_964367805.1 uncultured Gammaproteobacteria bacterium | reverse complement strand
CCATTACTACAAAGACCAAAAGCAAACTAGAAAAAAAATAGAACACCTCTTCTGCTAAAATTAACTTTTTTTGTTTCTTATTTAAAATATTCATATTTAGCGATTAAATATTTTTTGCCAAATAGTTCTCCCTAAAAATTCAATTTTAACATCCTTTACTTCTAAATAATTAGAACTATCATTTTTTAAATTTGGCAGAGAAAGAGCAAAATTATAACGTCCTTTTTCACGATACACATGACTCATGTCTAATTCTATGCTTTGGGTAAATAATCCCTTCTCATCTAAGTTTGGGGGATAATAATCAGCGATAATATATTTCACTTCCTCACAAGGCTTAAAATATACGTCTACTTTTTTTAAGCGGGGGTTAAAAAGAGTATCTTTGCTTAAAGCAAAAACACCACTATTTTCTAAAATTACATCGTCTTTTTCTATCACAATTTCGTTTATTGCCCTGGGCTTATCTAGAAAAAACTCTTGCTTGCTATAGGGAACATCTAGACTATAGCTTTTATTAGCAAAACTAAAATCTTGTAGACTTGCTGGTCCAAGTGCTTTTAAAAAAAGATAGTTAGCATCAGTGTACACCTTTATACTGTCTGGATTTGAAACCGGCCAAAGGCGTGAAGAAAAAACTAAACGATTACTTGAACTCTCGATTTTTTTTATAACCACATCATCACTAATTTTTATCTCTAACTTGTAGACACCCGGAGAGATGCCTGGCATATCAAGAGACAAACTCTTTACTTCCTCCACCTCATTGTCTAGAGATAGGTTCTCATCCTCTAGGGTTTCACTAGCTATAACCTGCCCATTTCTTGATAGGATTAAACTAATATTATCACTATCTTTATCCAAATTTAGATCAACAAAATCTAAATTTAAATTTAGCTTTGATTTTTCAGTATAAACATAAAGGCTGTGTGTACCTCGAAGCGGCATGTCTATAGTAATCGGCTCTTCATAGTTGGAAAATATTGGTTTAAGATCTAAATTCAAGTCGTAGTTATAAACAGCTAAGCACTCTAAGACTCCACCCGGACAATTCTTTAAATTATTTTCACTTAAATCATTAAAGAATTCTTCGCTATTTTCATAATAATTATCTGCTTGAAGTACTAAAGGCTTATCATCTAGGCTTAACCAAAAAGATTTGAGATTGTCTAAAATTCTATTTTCTATAGGTTTTAGATCGTAGCGCCAAATGACATTATCGGCTAAAACCCCGGCTTCTATAATAGGCACTTCTTGGTCTAAATGACGGTAATAAGAAATACTTAACTTTGCTTTATTGAAAGTACGTGGCGTAAAAACAGAAAAATAAACCGGATCTCCTTTTATTTTTGGCAGCCTTCCTTTTTCCATCTCCACTCTTTCTTGGGGCGTGAAATTGTAAATAAAGCCCTGTCCGAAATTCAATCTTTGACTATAGTCTTTTTGATAAACAATATGACCGCCGGGTACTATTTTAAGGTATAGGAAAATTAAGCAAATAAAAATAATAAGTCCTAAGCCTATTAGCCTTATTTTGCTTAAATATAATGATTTTGGCCAATATAATTTTCTCATAACTCCTTATATT
>CAYIZC010000127.1:0-1639 GCA_964367805.1 uncultured Gammaproteobacteria bacterium | reverse complement strand
AGCTTTTTATTTATTTATATTTTAAATAATAAATAAACAAAAATAAAAGTAATACACTCTTTCGTTATAAGCGCTTTTTCATCTTTTCTTTTTTAAGTAAAATATGGTAAAATTATAGACAAGAGATGTTATTTAGACTATCCCATATCTTTTATATATCACTATAATGTTTGATTATCTACAAAAATTTAATAGCTTACCAGCTGATCTGCGCGCTAAGGTGTCTTCTGACGACGCTATGAACTATTTATCAGCCCTTGAGCATCGCTATCAGCTTGATTTAGCTATGGTGGTAATGAAAGTAATGATAAAAAGTTTAGCTATTTCCGACCTCGAGTCCACTCTAATTTCTGAATTTGGTTTAAGAGGTGATAGGGCAAAAAATTTAAGTAATGAACTAAAGGAGAAAATATTTGCCCCAGTGGCTGACTATGTTGGCCTCAAATCAAGTGGTGCTAGTTTTAATATAGAAAATGACATAGACTCTTTAATAAAAGAAGCGGGCATAACCATTACTAGCTCAGATTTACTAGAACGACTAAAGGTAGTTTTAAGTACTTATATAAAAGGTGTTAGACAAAAAATTGACACTAGGGAAGTCTTGGCTAAAGAGGTCGCGAGCGGTGGCTTGGGTTTAAGTCAGGCAGAAATAGATAGAGTTTTTAAAGTCTGTGAAAGAAGAGCCTACATATCTAGCGTAGGGCATCATGAGGCCGAAGCGAAGCTAGCTAGCAAAAATATTGAGGCAGCTAAGGAAAAGGCAAAGCTCGATGCTAGTTCTATCTTTAAATTTAGTCCGGCCTACGATCTTAAAAAAGCTTTAGAGTCTGGTGAAACTAAAAAAATTAGCGCCCCAGCAGTAAGTCCTAAAATATCAGCTCCGTCTATACCACCAGTCGCTCCTAAGGCGCTAGATTTCCCTCATGAAAAAGTAGATATAGATGATCTTGAAAGTCAGCTACATATACCAGCCGAAGATAATCTAAAAAGCCAAGTAGATGTTTCAGATAAGGATAGCTCAGGAAAGCAGGATGAGGAAAAAGAAGTAGACGGTTTAGTTCCAAGTGACAGTGACAAAGTTGACAGCAAAGAAGAGACTAAAGAAGAAGCTGGAGCTAGTAAAGACAATGAAGCTTTTATTGTAAAAAAACCAGAAGAAAGCAATTTGTTTAAAAAATTATTTTTTGAAAATAAAAATAAAAAAAGAGTAATTAAGCCCGACCACTTAAGCCAAGCAGATGGTAGAAAAATACAAACAAAAGAAATCCAAGGAGTCGTTGGGGGGAGTGTAGCGGGGGCAGTCGCCAAGGAGGCAAGTCTTTTATCCAGCCCCACTCCTAAGACGCAAGTACAAAAAGATTTTGGCGGAGTAAGGCGTAGTGAAAGACCATCTGATAGAAAGCATAAACGTTTAGATGATGTTAAGTTGGTGCCAAAAGTAATGGGACCACTGGAGGAGCTACTGTATCTAGACGTCTTAAATTTTCGCCGTTTAGGCAAAACACCTATAGAGCGAACAGCTAAGATTTTTAATAAGATAAAATTACTGGAGAGGAATGGTTATGGAAAAATGATAGAAGCAATCACTGCCTGGAAGAAGAGTCCTGTTAATCGTCTATATTTGCAAAATGTACAACTA
>CAYIZC010000126.1:0-1698 GCA_964367805.1 uncultured Gammaproteobacteria bacterium | reverse complement strand
TATATTAAAACTAACCATCCTTACTCTCGCTTTTGTCGTACTTCTTAACTTTATCCTTAAAGGGAGTAACTTAGATTGGGCCCAGCTAACAATTTTTGCCATAGCTTTAGCTATAGGCGTAATTCCAGAAGCTCTGCCTTTGGTTATGACTTTGTCATTTTCAAAGGGAGCGGGAAACTTAGCTAAGAAAAAGGTAGTGGTAAAGAGGCTGTCTTCAGTTGAGGATTTAGGTAATATGGAGATACTTTGTTGTGATAAGACAGGAACTCTGACAGAAAATAAGATGGAGATGGCAAGAAGCTTCTCTCTTATAAAAGGAAAGGAAGAGAGCGTGTTGCTATTTTCTCTTTTGGCGGCCACTTCATCACTAGAAAAGCACGACCCTTTTGATGAGGCAATACGACAAGCGGCGGGAAAGGAAGGAGATAGTTGGCTAAAAGATTATGATATCTTATTTGACTCCCCCTTTGATCCTAAGTATTTAAGAAATAATGTTTTAGCTGTTAAAGATGAAAAGCCTATATTTTTGGTAAGAGGGGCCCTGGAGGTAATCGCAGCAATGTGTAGCAAGGGTGATAACAAAGAAGCTTTTGCTTGGGCCAAATCTGAAGGGGCTCTAGGAAGAAGGGTTTTAGCTATTGCTTCTAAGAATATTGATGACTTTGAGCTAAGTTCTTTTGATACTCGTTTTCGGGAAGAAGAAAATGAACTAGAGCTTTTAGGCCTTATTTCATTTTCTGATCCAGTTAAAAAAACAACATTTTCAGCTGTATCTAAGGCGAAGAAATGGGGAGTGGGGATAAAGATAATTACCGGTGATAGTCCAGACGTGGCCGGCGCTGTTGGTCTTGAGCTAGGGCTATGTGAAAAGATAAGCGATGTCTTAACTGCTAAAGAGTATGAAGTTTTAAGCGATGATGAAAAAGATATTGCCCTGGCTAAATATAATATTTTTGCCAGAGTATCACCGGAGCAAAAATATGACATGATAAAGCGTTTGCAAAATAAATTCAGTGTCGGTTATTTGGGAGATGGTATAAATGATGCCCCGGCCTTAAAGGTTGCTTCTGTTTCTTTAGCAGTTGATAATGCTTCAGATATTGCTAGGGAAACAGCCGACATTATATTACTAGAAAATGATTTAAATACTATTATTGAGGGAGTTCATGAGGGAAGAATTATATTTACCAATAGTATTAAGTATATTAAAGCAACGCTTGCTTCAAATTTTGGTAATTTTTATGCCGTTGCTATAGCTAGTTTACTTATCCCTTATCTTCCCATGCTACCTTTACAAATTCTCTTACTTAATCTTCTGACAGACTTTCCTATGATAGCCTTGTCTGGTGACACGGTTGAAGACGATGAGCTTTTAAGGCCTAAAAATTATGAGATTAAAGATATTATACTTACCACTCTTTCGCTCGGTTTAGTTAGTACTATTTTTGACTTTGTCTTCTTTGCCCTCTTTAGTCGCATCTCACCAGCCGTACTACAAACTAATTGGTTTATCGCTAGCACTATCACTGAGCTAGTCTTTATCTTCTCTATCCGTAGCAAGCACTTCTTCCTTTCTGCTAAAAAGCCTAGCGCGATGCTAGTCTACTTAACTGTCCCCGCTGCACTAGTTGCTATAGTTCTTCCTTATACTAATTTTGGTCATAATGTCTTTAAATTTACCTCACCTGAGCCTAAGCA
>CAYIZC010000125.1:0-1737 GCA_964367805.1 uncultured Gammaproteobacteria bacterium | reverse complement strand
ATCTATGTGGACCATAAGGGACTCGAACCCTTGACCTCTTCCATGCCATGGAAGCGCTCTAGCCAACTGAGCTAATGGCCCATTAATGTTCCTTGAGGAACATTTAATTAATATCTTAAATTGTACCTAATACTAAAGAAAAGTCAACTAGAAATATGCTATTATTAAAAGCTGTAAACTAAGCTGCTTGCAACAGCCTCTTGACAATTATCTAATATTGTGTTCTCACCAGGAGTCGAACCTGGATCTAGGACTTAGGAGGTCCTTGTTCTATCCATTAAACTATGAGAACATTTTCTACATAAATCACTATAAGTTTAGCCTATACTTGTAATTTTTTCAACTAAAGCATGTGTTGCCAGAAAGCGCCTTATTTTAACTACTATTCTTTGACAAAAGACTAGTCTTAGCCTAATATATAATTATAGACAATTCATTCTTATTTAAATTAAAATCTATGTTTAATCGTGAAACAAAGTTAGAAAAGTTTAAAGATGCAGAGACTATTATAGGCGCCTCTATAAAGGTTAAAGGCAACTTTCATGGTCAAGGAAACATTGTAATAGAAGGGAATCTGGAGGGTTCCTTAAAAACTAATGCTAATATTTTCATCGGTGAAAAAGCTAAGGTTGTGGCCAGTGTTGAAGCACAGGATATAGTGGTGAATGGAGAAATAAAAGGCAGTGTTATTGCCAAAAATTTCTTATCACTTGGTAGCACCGCGAAAATTTCTGGAGACGTTCTTTATAAAGAAATCTCTATGGAAAAAGGTGCTATTATTAATGGCCAGCTTTTAGCTAGCACAGGAGACGATAGAAAAAACTCAAAGACTAGCCCCAAAGCTCTTGCCGAAGATAAATAATTAGTCGTATAAATAAATTATCTTTATGTATGTTTACATTTATGACGACTATTTAAATAAAGGCCGCTACAATAAAGCTATAAATCGTATGGAGATACGTCTAACCGACTTAGCTTTAAATGGAAAAATTATCAGGTTAAGTGGTATAAAAAACATTAAATCTGCCATACAAAACGAAATTAGACTCGGTGCAAAAACTATCGTAGCTGTTGGAAATAATCAAACCGTTAACAAAATAATCGGTGCTATTATTGAGGCTGATATTTATAGTGACTTTCAAAAAAATACTTTACTGGGAATCATCCCCATTGGCAGTGACAACTCGATTGCCAATTCTTTTGGTATAAAAAATGAAGAAGAGGCTTGTAATATACTACTAGCTCGCAGGATTAAAAAAATTGACCTAGGTTTGATTGGTGATTATTATTTTTTAAACGAAGCTGAAGTGCAAGGGAAAAATACTGTTATAAACCTAGGTGACTACTCCTTAGAGCCTCAAGAAAAGAGTCTTATAAAAATTATAAACTTACTTAGTAGTACTAACAACACTATAGACTCTAACCCCCATGATGGCCTCTTAGACGTCTACATTAGCTCTAGGAAAAGAGATAAGACATTACTAAGACTAGACAAGTTTGAAATCGTAAGTGACTACAATGTTTTAGTAGATGGTGTAATAGAAGTTAAAACACCAACCACTGTTAGTGTTGCAAAAAATAAACTAAATATTATAGTTGGCAAAAATAGATCATTTTAATATAAAAAAGACCACCTTAAACGGGGAGGCAAGAAAATTTTTTCTAGGGCATTTTTAGCTATTGCCGAAAACTCCTAGAAAAAAATCCCCATGCTTGTCGTGCCTATCCCGTTTGAAG
>CAYIZC010000124.1:0-1764 GCA_964367805.1 uncultured Gammaproteobacteria bacterium | reverse complement strand
TCAAAAACCACTGAGTCTTCACTAAAGTTGTCCTCAGCTATTTCAATTTTTTCTGTTTCTTCCATTTTTTTCTTAAAATCTATCATATTTAATTAAGTTTAGTGTTTAAAAACTTAAATTTAGACACTAAAAGCTTAAGCTAATCCAATTTATAGCTATGTTTACAAAAGAAATAATATATTAGCACATCCTTAGTCGGGCTGCCCGGAATCGAACCGAGCCTACATGCACCCCATGCACGCGTACTACCAATATACTACAGCCCGAAACAATAAAAAGGGTTCAAAGCTGAACTTGATTTAATCTTAACACAAAATCGGAATATTTCAAGCTAGTATTTAGGCTTATTTTATAAGATAAATCAAGCATTATTATTTATTGGGATTGCTTTTTATCTACTTTTAAACTAAAATGTAAGTAATAAATTAAATATATGGATAAAAAACAAGTAATTTTTTCAGGCATACAGCCAAGTGGAAACTTAAATATCGCCAATTACATAGGCGCTATTTCTGAATGGATTAAACTACAGTCAAAATATGACTGTATTTTCTCTATAGTTGACTATCACGCCATTACAGTAAGGCAAGACCCCTTAGATTTGGCTAAAAATATTAAAGAAGTGGCTAAAATTTATTTAGCAGCGGGGCTAGATCCCAATAAAAATATTATTTTTCAACAATCTAGTGTTAGCGCTCATACTGAATTAGCTTGGATATTAAATTGTTATGGCAGTTACATGTCAGACCTTAAAAAGATGACTCAATTTAAGGATAAGGCAGGAGATAATCAAGATTCAGTTAGTGTTGGTCTTTTTGACTACCCCGTTCTTATGGCTGCCGATATTTTATTATATGATACAGAAATTGTTCCAGTAGGAGATGACCAAAGACAGCACGTGGAGCTGGCTCGTGATATAGCGAAAAGATTTAATCATTATTTTGGTGATATTTTTATTGTCCCTAAGGCACTTGTAAAAAAGGAAGGGGCAAGAATTATGTCACTTCAGGACCCGAAAAAGAAAATGAGCAAAAGCGATAGTAATAAAAATAGCTATATTAGCCTTTTAGAAGAACCAGATTTAGCCTATAAAAAGATAATGAAGGCGGTGACTGACTCTGGTTTTGATGTTGACTATGATTTGGAAAACAAACCAGCCATAAGCAATCTCTTAACCATATATACCCAATTAGGGAATCGCGAAATACCACGCTTAGTTAAAGATTTAAAAGGTGTTGGCTATGGTGATTTTAAAAAAGAATTAGCAGGGGTTGTTCTTAAATTCTTAGAAGATTTTCAATCTAAGTACAATAAAATTTCAGACGAAGAGGTTGATGAAGTTTTAGAATACGGTAAACTAAGGGCAGAAAAGATAGCTAATAAAAAATTGAAAGAAGTGAAAAGAGCTATTGGCCTTATCTAAATAAGATAAAATTTAAAAAAACAAAATGAAGAGCAACTTCGCGCAAGTTGCTCTTTTTTAATTTAAATTTTGTTCAATTTAAGTTAATCTTGAATTACTATTCCTGGTGTTTGTTAATATAACAAAAAAACCGCCTATTTGCGGTCTTAAATGTTTTCAATCATGTAGATAATTGTGAGTCTAATTGGCATCAATTCTGTTTGTTACTAATTCTTTCAAACAGTAACCACTCTAACACAATGTTAGAGGCGACTTTTTCTTGCATTCTTTATAAGAAAGAAGAAATACTCCCTAGAAAGGAGGTGATCCATCCACAGCTTCCGCTACGGATGCCTTGTTAC
>CAYIZC010000123.1:0-1824 GCA_964367805.1 uncultured Gammaproteobacteria bacterium | reverse complement strand
TAGAAAGATATTTGATTCTTATGAACCAAGAATAAAAACACTTGACTCTTGGGACAGCATATATCCTTGGGCTTTAAAAATTAACTTAATTAAAAAAAATATGGCTAAACCAATTATTAAAAATAATACGCTTGTACAGGCTATTTATAAAGGAGAGGGTGGGGGACAATTTGGGCTTTACTTAGACGATAATATTCTTATTGGTGATCTAGCTGAGTTACTAGCTACCTTTTATATGAGGAATAATGGAGAGACGGTTGGTAAGACTATGCCGCTTAATAAAGAGCAGTGGGACATGTTTACCAAAAGACCTATCTAAAACAAAAGACCTCCAATACTGGAGGTCTTTTATATTGCTGTTATTTCAAAGGCTATGTATTCTTGACCGCTTGGTACAATTACTTTTTCTATCTCCCATTTATATATTGAATTATCATTAAAGCCATATTTATCTGCTAGAGAATCTTGGGCACATTTTATTAGATTATCTCCGTCGCACCCTCTATGGCTCACTCCAAACTCAAATCTTATTTTGAGTTTTTTTGATACTATCTTCAACTTTGGTGCCATTAAATATATTGACCTTTTATATTCTTTTAGTTCTGGAGTAGAAAAACGTCGCCCTCTGTAAGCGTGGTTAAGAGATAAAGGTTTTATGTTTAATTTATACATGCTAGTTATTTATTTTTATATTATAACACTTGTGGATAACTTTATCAAAAGTATTTATATCTGCGTGTTTACTGTATTACTGCTGGCAGTTTGACATATATACGGCTTGGCAGTATAATATTGCTAGGTCGAACAATATTTATAAATCGTAATTTAAAAAACTATGAAAAAAGAAAAAGAGAAGCCAAAGTCATTGGCTCAACTAGGTGGAGAAGCGACGCTTAAGAAATATGGAGCTGAACACTACCGCAAAATGGTTAATAAACGTTGGAGAAAAGCTAGAGCTAAAGCGAAAGCTGAAAAAGCTCTATCAAAAAAGTAAAATAAAAAGACTCCCTGCAAGGAGCCTTTGAGAGAGAAAGTATAATAAACATAAGTAAATTATAACATTATGAATGATAAAAATCAAGCTATTATAATGAAAAGTCCAGACGATCTAAAGATTTTCTTGGCTAAAAATTATATGGCTCAAATTAAAAACTTCTTCGGAGACGAAAAACAGTCAATGAGATTCTTAAGTTCAGTAATGGCTTCGGTTCAAAAATTACCAGCACTACTAGACTGTGAATCATTATCTGTTGTCAATTCGTTCATGACAATGGCTCAATTAGGCTTAATGCCCTCTGACGTTTCTGGCGAAGCCTATGTATTGCCATATAAAGGTAAGGCTCAATTCCAGCTAGGTTATCAAGGATTAATAACTTTATTCTACCGAGCTGGTTGCGAAAATATTAGAGCCGAGATAGTAAGAGAGCATGACGTATTTTCTTATAAAAATGGAATAATCAATCATGAAATAGATATTTTTAAGTCAAATGACGAAAGAGGAAAACCGATAGGAGCTTATACCGTTGCCATGTTTAGAGGACAAGAGATAGCTAAAGTAATGAATAAGAAAGACATAATGGAAATGGGCAAGAACTTCTCTAAATCATTTGCAACTGATTTTACCCCCTGGAAAGAAAAGAATGACCCAGAACTATGGATGTGGAAAAAGACTGTACTTAAACAAATGGGTAAATTATTACCAAAAAACGCTACTATTTATCAAGCTATCGCAGCTGATAACGAAGATAGTAGAATAAATACTAATGCCTCTGGCTTGGTCGATAGCCATAATCTAAAAATGGGCAACTTATTAAAAGATAATAA
>CAYIZC010000122.1:0-1840 GCA_964367805.1 uncultured Gammaproteobacteria bacterium | reverse complement strand
ATATAAATCTTTAAGTATACCTTTTAGTTTATCTGCTTTCATATATTTTAATTAATTTCGGAGCAAGTATAATTAATAATAAAATTAAATCCACTCTAAGTTTTTTAAGAGCCCTTGCTAAGCTCATTTTTACCGCCCCCTCACTTTTAACTAAATTATTTGCAATCTCAGCAAAGGGAATCTCTAACCAAAAGCGCATTATTATTATTTCTCTTTCTTCGCTCTTTAAATTAGCTAAAGCTTTTTTTACCTCCTCCATTTTAAGGCCCATGTCTATCCTGCCTTCTAAGTCGTCTAAACAGGCTAAGTCCCAACAATCATCTATATCTTTATGATCTTTTTTTTGGCGGTAGTAATCGGTGACTGTATTTCTTGCTATGCTATACAACCAAGCAGAAAAATTATCCTTTTTATAAGTGTCCAAACTTCGCCAAGCTTTTAAAAATACTGCGGAAACTATATCCTCGGCTACTTCTTTATTTAGTGTTTTGTAGTAGACAAAGTTATAAATTTTTCGAATATAGGTATCATAAAGCCGTGAAAAGGCATCACTACTACCTGTCTGTGCTAAAGCGACAAGCTCATTATCAGTCATAGAAATAATATTATTAGCCATATGCCTCTTACTATATCAAACGTTAAGACACAAAGAAAGTAACAAAAAAAGTAGACATGTGTATGTCTACTTTTATTTAAAACTAAACCATACATCTCTTAATGCTAAAGTTTTTTGGTCTTTAAAAGTAAAGAGTTGCTAACGACGCTAACTGAGCTAAGCGCCATAGCTGCTCCAGCTATCACTGGTGATAAGAGCCAGCCAGTAAAGGGGTAAAGTACTCCAGCGGCAATAAAAATACCGATTACATTATAAAATAGTGACCAGAATAAATTACTTTTTATTTTTCTTATCGTCAAAGTGCTCAATCTTATCGCTCGCAAGATATCACTTAAATCACTTTTCATCAAAACTATATTTCCCGCTTCAATTGCCACATCTGTACCTGAGCCCATGGCTATACCAATGTCAGCCTGAGCTAGGGCTGGAGAGTCGTTTATTCCATCACCCACCATGGCGACCACGCCCTCTTTTTGTAGTCTTTTAACATAGTCTACCTTATCCTTAGGTAACACCTCAGCAAAATAATTTGTAATACCTAGTTCAGAAACTATTGCCTTAGTGGTCCTTTCATTGTCACCACTAATTAGATAAACTTTTAGGCCTAATTTTTTAATATCAGCTACGGTCTTAATCGCATTATCACGCAAGGTGTCAGCTATCGCTATTAGACCCACTGGCTCTTGATTATAGGCAATAATTACAGCTGTTTTACCCTGATCCTCGAGCCTGCTTTTTAAGTCTTTTAAAGTGTGGCCGTCCTTATTTGAAACATTTAAATTAATCTTATTTTCCTCCATCAACTTAAGTGTTCCAATTAAAACAGGCGCTCCTTCTAAGTCTGCTCTTAGCCCTTGACCAGAGATAGCTTTAAAACCATTCACTTCTTTTAAACTTAGACTTGATTCCTTTGCTTTATCTACTATCGCTTTTGCAAGAGGATGTTCTGATTTAGTCTCCAATGAGGCGGCTAAGCTTAGGATATCATTTTCTGTTTTTAAGTTAGAGCTATTGTTGGCAAAGACAATAAGATCGCTTACCGCTGGCTCTCCTTTAGTTACTGTGCCGGTTTTATCAAAGATAATATAATCTAACTTATGGGCCAATTCTTAAGTTTTAAACTTAGATATTTTGTAAAAGTATGTATCAAAAATATAGCAAGGACAAGGCTACTTAAAAATAAAGCAATAAACAATTCTGGCCTGTCGCTAAATGTTAAATAGG
>CAYIZC010000121.1:0-1849 GCA_964367805.1 uncultured Gammaproteobacteria bacterium | reverse complement strand
TAAGAATGGAGATAATATCTATAATGCTAATGTTAAAGCTGATAATAGTAGTGGGGGTGTGGGGATAGGAACAAACAACCCTGGGCCTAATAAATTAGCGATAGACGGAGGAAGCTTAAGTGTAAACGGATCTATTAAAGGTTTGGGTACCACTAACTATTTCAATGGTAAGTTAGGAATTAATAATCCTAGTGTTGGCGCATCTAGTTTAGCAGTCTTTGGCAATGCGGCTATAGGAAATAGTTACTTTAGTGTTAATGCTCCAACTAACGGTTTGATAGTTGAGGGTAGACTGGGAGTGGGCACAAGTACTCCTGACGAAGCTTTACATGTCGTCGGAAATGCTAGAGTTGATGGCGGGTTCACTCTTGGTGGTGACTTAAATATGGGTGAGAACACTTTAGTGGTAAATAAGATTACCGCCAACACCATTGACCCGATGTATACAATCTCTGGTATTCAATATTCCACTTTTGCCTCAGCTATAGTTGGTGGAGTAAAAGAAGAATACCTGGGTAGAATTAGTAGAAATGATTTTAAAAAGAAGGGTGATCACTATGAATTAAGTATGGATATGAAAACCTTAGAGGAAGGAAGTGATCTTTGGGTATGGTATAGAGTAATAGATTTTAACGATGATAATGTTGACGTATTCCTAAGTCCTAAAGGCGAAACTGCTTCTATGGCTGCCTATGTTGAGGGTAATAAAATAGTTATAAGAAGTGATAAAAAAGTTGATGCTTATATGCGTTTAATTGGAAAACGTTTTGACTGGAAGAAGTGGCCTACTAAAGCAATTGAACAGGGACAGCCAGGAGGCTTGTTAATAGATTAAGATTATACTATAATATAGGTATAAATATATATAATTTATCTTTATAAAAAATTTGCTTTTATTAAAGAAGCAAAAGAAATAAAAAAAATATGGAAAATGAAAAACAATTAGACAACAAAAAGAAAGCAACAATGCTTATCATCGGTCTAGTAGTTGTGCTAGCCGCTGTAGTTGCCATAGTTTTGGCAATGCCTAAAGGAGAGAAGAAGCCAGTAGTAAACACTAATACACCAGGTGGAAGTCAGGTGGAAAGACCAGATGGAAATATTCCTGGCGAAGAAGGTGAGATGCCTGGTTCAGTTGACTTTGAAGAGCCAGTTAATCCAGTTTTAGAAGGAGCTGTAGTAAACGCTCCTGGAGCTAACCTTATTACTACTGATGGAAAAGTAGTAAACGAAGAAGGAAAAGCAGTTCGTTCTGACGTTGCTTACAATTCACCAGAAGCACCTCGTCAAACACAAGCGATAGAAAACCAAGATGATATTAAAGATGCTGTTAAGCTTACCCTTGGTGACGATGGCTTTAGCCCTAAAGAGTTTAGTGTTAAACCAGGTTCAGCGGTAACAATCGCATTAACTGGCACAAATGACTCTTCCCACGTACTTGCCTTTGAAGATAAAAAGGTTGGCGCAGTCTACATTAATATTCGCCCGGGGGAAACAAGAGCTGTTACTTTTAACGCTCCAAGTGAAGCCGGTGATTATACTTTCTTCTGTGACTTTCCTGGACACAAGAATAGAGGAGAAGTTGGTGTAATGAAAGTTCAATAAAATATCTTTAAGATAATGTATTAGACGAGGCAAATTTTTGCCTCGTCTTTTATTTTTATAAGATATATAAAAAGCTGTAAGCCTTTTATATTTATGCTATAATATATTTATAATATGTGTTTTCTTTAAATAAGTAATTTAGAGGTTTATTTTTAAAATAATTTTATTTATATGGACCAATATAGTCAAAATTATCAAAATGAGAGTGAAGTATTTTTAGAAGATGATAGCGAAGAGATAGAAT
>CAYIZC010000120.1:0-1876 GCA_964367805.1 uncultured Gammaproteobacteria bacterium | reverse complement strand
GTGCTAAATCTAAGTATTTAAGATAAGTATAAAAAAACTCCCTCTTGGGAGTTTTTTTATACTTATATTATTTTTCTTATTTTCTTATTTTCTTGTTTTCTTATTTTCTTGTTTTCTTATTTTCTTGTTTTCTTATTTTTTAATTTTTATTTCTATTCTATCGACCAAGCGAGGAGCTCTATCTACAAAAGAGGGATAGAACTTTAAGTCATATTGACCTATCTCTGGATAATCTTTTAAGTAGGTTCTAATTTGAGGAGCCTTAAGGCTTACTAAATTTTCTTTATTTATAATTTTAGCATCTTTTTTCAAGATCATTTGACCAGAAAAAGTTACTTTAATAGTGGCCACATCCGTATCGTCATCATAATTTTCTAAAACATAAGATAAGCTATCAGGATTAAATTCTGTTAATTCTTTATCATCAGGGACTAAGACTTTAAGCTTAGTTGATGCTAAGTTCTTAACCTCTTCCTCTGAAAGAGAGATAATAACCACATCAGCTTTAACTTTCATATCAAAGCTATCTACCTTGTCACCCGCATCCACATCTAAATCTAACTCATATGGCTCTAGTATTTTATAGATTGTTTTATCCTGACTTCTAAGTGTTTTTAGATTTTTGGCTTTTTCTAAAATTAAGTCATGGATCTCACTTTTAGCAAGTTGTATATCTGAAGCTTTAACATACTTTTGCATCTTTTGCTCATAGACAAAAGCCTCACTACTCTCGGCATATATTTTATCCTGAAGGCCCACCCAAAGACCGGGGATGGTAAAGCGAGTTGGCCCTATAGCCATTTCTCTGTCAATCTTATCAGAATATATTTCTACCTCAGCGGAAGCTCCAGCAGGTATGGTAACCGCACTCTTAATGCGATATTGTTTATTATCTGGAGAAAGAAGTCTGGTTGTAGCCACTAAAGACTGAGAACGGTTATAATTATTTACTATTTTCACCTTACCTGACACTTCCTCTCCTAGGTATTCTTCACCACTAGCTAAATATGTTTTTTCTAAATCTAGCTCAACTTCATTTACTGAGCCACTTACTTGAGTGCGCGCGTCACCTGGCCTAACCTCAGCTTCGCTCTGATTGGCAACTTTTAGAAATAAGGTGTCACTGGTAGTTTCTATTTCCGGAGTTATAAGTATTGTTAACTTAGTAAATGAAAAATAAAAAACTATCGCTGCTAAAAAAGAAACTAGGATAAGAAATTTCCAAGCTAAGCTACGATAAAGTCTAATACTTTTTTTATTTTTATAAACCGGACTATCACTTAATGCTTTGGAGCTTCTTCTAGGTTTATTTTCATCTATCTCACTGGCTAGTTCTTTATAAAACTGTTTTTGTTTATCATTTTCCTCATTCGATAACCAGGCTTTTTGTGCTTTTTCTTCTATCTCATCACCGACAAGTCCTTCTTCACTACTTTCTCGAGGCACCTCACCCTCCTCTAAGTCAAGGAAAAATTCTTGAGCTGATTGAAGGTCAATCTCACCTACCTCTAAACTTTCATCTGAGAAAAAAGTTTCACTTTCTAGATCTTCATCTTTTATAATATCAACAATAATTGGCTTTGCTTTACTAGCCTTTTTTGTTGTTTTTTTAGTCTTAGCACTGCTAGCTTTAGTGCTAGTTTTTTTTACATTAGCCTTAGTACTGGTTTTTGCCTTAGCCTTAGTCTTAGTCTTAGCACCACTCTTGCTAGTCGTCTTAGCCTTAGTACTGGCCCCTGTTTTTGTTTTTTTAGGGCTTACTTTTGTACTAGTATTTTTTTTGGGCTTAATTTTTGAATCAGTATCTTTTTTCTTAGATTCTGTTTTTTTGGTTTTTGGCATAGGCTGAGATTTAAAATTAGAAGAAGTTTTCTAG
>CAYIZC010000119.1:0-1937 GCA_964367805.1 uncultured Gammaproteobacteria bacterium | reverse complement strand
AAAAAAATGATGGCCGCTGGTAAGGGAAGTGTTGATATTCCACCAGAAGCTTTTGTAAAAATATTAAAGAGATAGAGAAAAATAAATTATTAAATAAAGGAGCTAATCTTATGAAAAAAAAGAAATTAATCAAAGTGTTTTGGATAGTAGTCTCACTGGTTGTGGGAGTGTCTATGGTTTTCCTCCCAATATTTATGAGTCTGTAAATAATTATTATGAAAGAATGGCGCCAAGAAAGTTTAGCTAAAGTTCCCAGTGATTTAAGCAAGATAGGAATACATCCTATCTTGTTAGCTTTGCTCTATAGTAGAGGTTTTAGTACAGAAGCAGCCATTTCTAATTTTTTAAATCACAGCTTAGACAAAAAATTAATTAGACCATTTTCAAAAGATGATAATAGTCCCTTCTACGACCCTTTTCTTTTCTCTGATATGGAAGCAGCCGTCTCTCTTATAATTTCTCACATTAAGAAAAAAAGTTTAATAGTTGTCTATGGTGACTATGATGCAGATGGAGTAACATCTTCAGCGATATTACTGGAAACTCTACAAATTCTTCATGCTAAGACGGAGGTCTATCTACCTGATAGAGTAAGTGAGGGTTATGGTTTAAATAAGGCAGCTATTAAACAAATGGCTAGCCAGGGAGTGGCCCTAATTATTACAGTCGACAGCGGTATTCGCAATAAAAGCGAAGTAGCTCTTGCCAAAGAACTTGGTATAGATGTAATTATCACTGATCATCATGTCTTGCCCGAAAAATTGTCTGATTTGCCTGATTGCTTAATAATTAATCCAGCCGATAGAAGAAATAATTATCCTTGTCCCTTTTTAGCGGGAGTAGGAGTGGCTTTTAAATTAATTAGTGCTATCTTGTTTAAATCTAATTTAGAGGATAGTCAAAAAAAACTAATTGCTGACAAGGCACTTGATCTAGTTGCGATTGGTACAGTCGCTGACATGGTTAGCCTGCTTGATGAAAATAGATTGTTAGTTAAGCGAGGACTAGAGGTATTGAATAAAAATAAGAGACTGGGTGTTAATCACTTACTTATCTCAGCTGGCATAAATACTAGTCGTCCTCTTGAAGCTTGGAATATTGGCTGGCAAATTGGACCTCGCCTAAATGCGGCTAGTCGTCTTAGTCATGCCAATACCGCCTTTGGGCTTCTAAGCACAAAAGATAAGGATGAGGCCTTTGAATTAGCAGAGGAGTTAAATAGACGCAATAGTAGTAGGCAAGAAATAACTAAAGAGATAATGAAACAGGTAGAAACTAAGATAGATAAGGATAATATACCAGAAATTATAATTGCTGTTGCCACAGAAGATGAAACTTGGAACGAGGGGGTAATTGGACTGGTGGCAGGTAGAATTACTGAAAAATACTATCGCCCCACTTTAATTGTCACAAGAATAATAGAAGAAGTGGAGTTTGATAAAGAGGAGAAGAAAATGAAGCCTAAAAGGGTGAGCTTTAAGGCCTCTGGAAGATCTATACCAGAGCTGAATTTAATCGAGAAGCTAAGTGCTTGCTCAGCTCACTTAGATAAATATGGTGGACACCCCATGGCCTGTGGTTTCTCTATAAAAAATTTAGAGAAATTAGAATTATTTAAAAAAGAAATGTTGAGTTTAGTTAAGGAGGAGCTCAAGGGCCAAAATTTAGTACCTAAGCTAAGTATAGAAGCAGAGCTTAAAGAGAGTGACATTAGTTTAAATTTAGCAAAAGAGCTACTTAAACTAGCCCCTTTTGGTCAAAATAATCCGCAACCAAGCTTTGTTAGCTATGGCTTAAGGGTGGAAGATATTGTTTTAATGGGGCAAGAAAAGCAACATATTAAAATTAGAGTAGCTGGTGTTTTTGCTCTTTGCTTTGGTGGCGCTAGTCGCTACAGCGATATTAAGCTTGGTGATATTATAGATATAGTATATTAT
>CAYIZC010000118.1:0-1949 GCA_964367805.1 uncultured Gammaproteobacteria bacterium | reverse complement strand
ATACTTATTAATTTTTGAAAAAGGGAGCACTGGATTAAATTTTTTTAGTTTTTAAATAATTTTTAAAATTGTCAAAACTAGTACTTTAAGTTATAATAAAATTATTAGACAAATTATTATGGCTAAAATAATAGCAATTGTTAATCAAAAAGGTGGGGTTGGCAAAACAACAACTTCTGTTAATCTAGGGGCCTATTTGGCCAGTATGAACAGAAGGGTTTTGTTAATAGATCTAGACCCCCAAGCTAACGCTAGCTCTGGTCTTGGTCTAGACCATAGGGAGCTAGATTTTGGTATCTATGAAGCCTTAATAGACGCAAAACCATTTTACCAAGTTATAAGACGCACCCTCCAGTCTAATCTTAAAATCGCCCCGGCTACACCCTCTTTAGCCGGTGCTAGTATAGAAATGGTGACACTAGAAAATAGAGAGTATCGTTTGGCACAACTAATTGAAAGTGAGAAAAGTAATTATGATTATATTTTAATAGATGGACCACCTTCTTTAGGCTTACTTACAATAAATAGCTTAGTAGCGGCTGACGAAGTTTTAATCCCCATTCAAAGTGAATACTATGCTCTTGAGGGGCTTAGTCAACTGCTAGAAACTATAAGTTTAGTGCAAAATAATTTAAAGCCAGAGCTTGGCATCATGGGCGCAGTTATTACCATGTTTGATAAAAGAAATAAATTGTCTGGGGCAGTTATGGAGGAGTTGTATAAGTATTTTCCAAATAAGATATTTAGGTCTGTTATTCCTAGAACGGTAAGATTAGCTGAGGCTCCTAGTTATGGACGCTCTATTTTACAATACGATCCCAAGTCTAAGGGAGGGAAGGCTTATGAAAACTTAGCCCGTGAAGTGATTAGTTTAGAGAAATAATTATTTATATTAATTTTATTATATGGCCCAAGGATTAGGTAAAGGACTTGGCTCCTTAATACCCAAAAAAACAGTCAGCTATGGCAAAAACCCTTTTCAAGTAGATGGAGATGGCAAGGCTTTAGTAAATGAAATCGTCCCTGACAGTGAAAGAATATTCTTAGTCTCCCCCTCTAAGATAGATTTTAACCCCTATCAACCGAGAAGCTTTTTTTCCGATAGTGCTTTAAATGATCTAGCTGCTTCTATAAAAGAGCATGGTATATTGCAACCTTTGGTGGTAACTAGAAAAGGTGATGATCGCTTTGAGCTTATCGCCGGTGAAAGAAGACTGAGAAGCTCTAAGCTTATAAAACTAGAAAAGGTTCCGGTTATATTAAGATCTGAGTCTAATCAAAAAAAATTAGAATTTGCTCTAATTGAAAACCTGCAAAGAGAGAATTTAAATCCACTTGAAACTGCCAAAGCCTACAGCAGGCTAGTAGAAGAATTTAATATTAGTCAGGAGGAGGTGGCTAAAAAGGTGGGTAAGGCCCGTTCTAGTGTAGCCAACACCTTAAGGCTACTAGCTTTGCCTCCAGAGGCTCAAAATGCCTTAGCAGGAGGTAATATTAGTGAAGCTCATGCTAAACAGCTACTTGCTCTTGAAAGTGAGGCTAAGCAGCTAGCAATGCTAAAGAAGATTTTACGCTACAATTTAACTGTGGCTGATACGGATAAAGAAATAAAGCGTATTAAGGGTGGTAAGGAAAAGAAATATAAAGATGATTTAGATAAGAGCCGTGAAGTGGAGCTAGAAGATATACTTAGCACTAAAGTTGAAATTAAAAGGAGGGGAAGGGGTGGTCAGCTGGTTATTGAATTCTATAGTGAAGGTGAGTTAAACAATCTATTGACAATAATCAAGAAATAGTGTATAATTTAAATTCGTAGCTAAAAATATATTAGAAGCTTCATTAACTTATCTTGGAATAGCTGTAGCTAATACAATAACAAACTTTGATCCAGAAAAAGTTGTTATCGGTGGTGGTGTAATCGGCCTTGAAATGGCAAGTTACTTCTCATC
>CAYIZC010000117.1:0-1986 GCA_964367805.1 uncultured Gammaproteobacteria bacterium | reverse complement strand
ACATATTATATAATGTTTTTTATTAAAAGATTGTATCAAATAAAAAATAAAAAACCCTATAATTTTATTGATTTATATGATGAAGCTTTAGAAAAGATTGAAATAATTATTAAAAAAGAAAAAAATAAACTAGGAGAAGATTATTTGGATGCGGTTTTATTTAAATCAAATAGACCTAAGGATTATTTAACAGAACTAAAGGTGTAGGCCTGGATTAGTCATTTGTTCCCATATTAGAATGCTAATAGATTTCGCCGCACTCTTTAAATAACAATAAAAGTGAGTCTGTGGATTTTATGTCTCCCTATCTTCAACCCCTCGTTACCCGCTCACTAATTTTAAGACAGCCCAGTTTGGGCTGTTTTTTAATTAAATTGACCCCAGGCTTCAGGCGGGCTAAGATTAAGGGAGTTAAAGACTAAAATATTTTATATGCAAATAACAAAAACAGACTACCTTGAATATACTTTTTGTCGCAAAAACTTGTGGTTAAAAAAACACAAGCCAGAACTTTTTGCAGACCTTGAGTTATCTGATTTTGAAAAGAAAATAATAGAAGAAGGCAATTTAGCTGACCAAGAAGCGCGTTGTTTATTCCCTGGAGGGGTTTTAATTAGCAGCGAAGGAGGGCAAGCTATTTTAGACACCAAGCAAGCTATAGAAAGAAAAGAGAAGGTTATTTTTCAGGCTACATTTTCACAAGACACTTTTTTTATCCGTTCCGATATTTTAATATATGATGAAGATAATCGTGGCTATGAGTTATATGAAGTTAAAGCTTCAAATGATGTAAAAAGAAAAGAGCCCCATAATTATATTAATGATTTAGCTTTTCAGAAGAATGTTATAGAAAAGTCTGGTCTGAGGGTTATAAAAACTGGAGTCATTCATCTCAATCGTGATTACAAACGTGTAGGTGAAATTAACTATCAAGAATTATTTATCATAGTGGACTTGAGTGAGGAAGTTGAAAATTCAGGAGACTTAGTAGCTTCGCAAATGAAAGACATGAAAGATTATTTAGCTATGCCAGAAGAATCTTCTTGTGCTTGTTTATATAGAGGGCGAAATGCCCACTGCACAACTTTTAGCTACTCCAATCCAGCTGTTCCGGAATATTCTGTGCACGACATAAACCGCATTGGAGCAAGCTCTAAGTTATTACAAGAGTGGATGGATATGGCTATCTACAGGATAGAAGATATTCCTGATCCGGAGGTTTTAAAGGGCATAAAGAGAATTCAATATGACACCTATATGGCCGGAAAACCGGAAATTAATAAATCCGAAATTGCCAGCATGCTAGATGAGTTAGCTTTCCCCCTTTATTTTTTTGATTATGAAGGTTACGTTAGTGCTATTCCCGCTTTTGATGGCTTTGGTGCCTATGAACAAGTTCCTTTTCAATATTCTTTGCATATCATGGAGGAAGATGGCAGCATAGATCATCGAGAATTTTTAATTACCGAACCTAAGGGTGATATTACTCTTCCTTTAATTGAACAAATGGCCAAAGACATGGTTAGACCCGGTACTGTTATCGCTTGGTATTCTAGTTATGAAAAACAAAGAAATAGTAAATTAGCTGAGCTCCACCCTGAATATAAAGAATTTTTGGAAGAAATAAATGAAAAGATGTTTGACCTGATGACAATTTTTTCTAGTGGAAATTATGTAGACCCCGCTTTTCGAGGAAGTTTTAGTATTAAAAAGGTATTACCGGTTATAGTCCCCGAACTAACTTATAAGAATTTACATATCTCAAAAGGTGATCAAGCTAGTGAAAGATGGGAGAAGATGATAGCAAGCGACACTCCTTTAAAAGAAAAAGAAGAGATAAAGAGAGATTTGCTCGAGTATTGTAAGTTAGATACTTTTGCTATGGTGCGAATTTATGAATTTTTAAAAACATTAATTAAATAGCTGTAAAAAAATTCTTAAATTATTAACGAAAACCCCATGATTGACAAATAGTCTCTTTTAACT
>CAYIZC010000116.1:0-2053 GCA_964367805.1 uncultured Gammaproteobacteria bacterium | reverse complement strand
AAGATAAACAGAAAAGAGATTAAAACTATGCTGACTCCCAAGATAAGTAATAATTTATTTTTTTTCATATATTTTAATACTTAAATATTATCTGCCGACTAAGACTAGGTTTTTACTTTGCCCTTTATTATAAGCCCAGCCTTATCTTAGTTAATTATTAATTATAGCATAGGCCCACATAAGAGATAAATTAAACTTGGAAAATAAGTCTGGCAATAGTCTTAAAAAAAATATATAATAGAAGTTCTAACATAAAAATATGAATAAACAAAAATTTAACTTTTTTTTAATTAGCACTCTTTTAATTACTTTCCCTTTTTTACTTTCAGCTAAAAGCTCTGCTCAGACAGACTCCTTAGCTCCGCCCGATATAGTCTTTCCGGTTGAGGGAGGTGCAGTTTTTAGCGACGATTTTGGTAATGCTCGTAGCGGTGGACGCTTTCACGAAGCCAATGACCTAATGGCCCCTAAAATGACCCCTATTATTGCTGCCCGCGGTGGCACTGTTGTCTCTGCCCCCAGTATAGAGCCTAGCTATGGCTATATGCTTTCTATTGCTGGTGATGATGGCTACAAATATAACTACCTCCACATCAATAATGACACCCCTGGAACAGATGATGGTCTAGGTGGGGTTCAGTATGCTTACGCCCCAGGCATTAGTCGGGGCTCTTTAGTAAGTCAGGGGCAACACATTGCTTGGCTTGGTGACTCAGGCAATGCTGAGGAAGCTGGCTCTCATCTTCACTTTGAAATTCGTCTAGCAGATGGATCCCCTATAAATCCCTACCCTTACTTACAAGCTGCTTTAAAAAATTACGCCTGGAATATTTCTTCTGTTCTAGAGGCTAGTCCCACAATTAACATAGATAAAGGCTTAGAAGCTGTAGAAGACGAGACTAGCTATTGTAAATCAGGCTCTTTAATTCGCATTCCAACAAACCCCTCTGTCTACTACTGTGGAGCTGATGCTAAGCGCTATGTATTCCCTAATGCTAAAACCTACGCCACTTGGTATAGTGATTTTTCGGCTGTTAAAACCATTAGCGAAGAAGAGATGGGTAAAATTAGCCTCGGTGGAAATGTTAGTTATAGGCCAGGACTAAAGTTAGTTAAAATTCAAACAGACCCTCATGTCTATGCAGTTGATAAAAACGGCACCTTGCGTTTAATGCTTACACCTAGCATCGCTGAAAAGTATTACGGCAAAGATTGGAATAAGCGAGTCGAAGACATTCCTGATGCTTTCTTTACTAATTATAAGATAGGCGCAGATATAAATAATTAAACAACAAAATAAAAACAGTTCAATCTTGAACTGTTTTTTGATATTTTTTAAAATGTAAAGTACTTAAATGTATAATTATTTAATCACCACTTGATAGCCATCTAGCATCTCAGAGACTATTAATTCAACTAGCCTAAGAGAGTCTAGTCTAGCTTGATTAAATATATCCTCATTAGCTATTACTTGATTTTTAGCACTGTCAATTAAAGTAATCATGGCTAAATTATAATCTTCATTTTGAGTGTTTTTAAAGATGTCTTTAAGTCTCTCCACAACTGCTTTATCTAAACTAATATCTAGCTCACCGGAAAGTGAGGCATCAAGTATCTCTGCCTGGGGTAAACTAATTTCAACCACTTTATCACGTGAGTTAACTTTAATATTTTCGGCTCGCATATTCTTCATCTCCAGGCCGACATCTATACGAACTAGACCATTTACGGTAATTTTTTTACCAGTAAATAAATCTGTCCAATTGTCGTTCTTTGGTGTTTCTATCTCTGCTCTACTATTTACAAAGACAGTTTTTGTCACTAAAAAGTACTGATCAGTTATTTTATCTAGTATTGTTTGCGAGCTCACCACTGGCTCCCGCAGTGCTTCAGTAGCTACTTTTTTCCCTACATATCTGCCATAGAAAAAAGTTGCAATAAATATCAAAAGGATAAGAGCGAGGAGGGTGGTGACTACTTTAATATTTTTCATATATATCTTAAATTAGATAAGTATCAATTTATTAATTATAACATAGAATGAGCATTTAAT
>CAYIZC010000115.1:0-2080 GCA_964367805.1 uncultured Gammaproteobacteria bacterium | reverse complement strand
TTGTAAGTTTAATTATTATTATATTATTATTACTAAGCACTCGTTGGTTTTAAACAATTAAATATCTTATCTATGGAAAATAAAAAAAATAAAAAGAAGAGTTCATTATTCCTGGTCATTATAGTAGCTGTTTTAGCAGGTCTATTTTCTGGTATAGCCGGGGAGATAATATTTAAATCGTTTTATCCAGCGAACTTTAATTATTCCTATTTAAACAGCGATTTTAATTTGTCTAATTTAAATTATAACCGACCTAGCTTGGTGATAAGGGATGCAAAAAAAATTGTTGTCTCGCAAGATGTAAAAGTCGCAGAAACTATAAGTTCAGTGCAACCAGCTCTTTTGCGGATATATAAGAAATTAGATGACACTACTTTTGCCACTCGGGCATCTACTAGTAGCCCATCTCTTAATTTAGATTTAGCTAAAGACGAGGTCTCTTATTATAAGTTAGATGAACCTGACTTCATTGCTTTAAACATAACCTCAGATGGTTGGGTGATTGCAGCTTTGCCCAGCAGTCTTGTAGATGACTTTAAGGCGGAGGACTATGTAGCAATAGATAATAATAGAAAACTATACAATCTTGATGAAGTGGCTGAATTTAAAGAATTACCAGCCAGTCTGGTATTCTTACATCTAGAAGATGCTAGTAATCTAGCTATAAGAGCAGTTGCTCCTCGCTCTGATATTTATTTAGGGCAAACAGTTCTCTTACTTTCAGACTTCGATAAGATTAATTTAAGCTCAATTTCTGGTTTAGAGTTTTCTGGAGGTATTTTAAGTAGCGATGAATTAAATGTGCGTTTAAGTTTAGCTAGTAGCGCTGATGAAAATACTGACAGCTCTTTTGTTTTTAATTTAGCGGGAGATTTGCTAGCAATTAGCTCCTCTAATCGTGAGCTAGTCCCTGCCTTTTCCTACATCCATTATTGGCAGAGCTTTTTTGTAGATAAAGATTTTGGGCCTCCATACCTAGGAGTTAATTACTTAGATTTAAGCAGAAACTATGTTGTGGGAGTGGATAAGGACAAAGGGGCTCTTTTAAAGAGTAGCGAAACCCAAAAGGCGGTTGCTCCTAGTAGTCCAGCTGCTTTAGCAGGACTTAAGAGTGGAGATATAATTACTTGGGTTAATAATAAAGAATTAAGTGTTAATAATGATTTATCTAGTATCATCTCATCGTATAGTCCAGGTGATGAAATAGCTCTAACTTACATAAGAGATGGAAAAGAAAGTAGTGTAAAGTTTATCTTAGGACTTAAAAAATAGTAATCATAAAAATATGAAAATTAAGTCAGTGCGAGAACTTACTAATCTTAAAAATAAAAAAGTCTTATTGAGACTAGACTTAAATGTCCCAATTGGTAAAAATAAAGTTTTAGATACTTATAAGATAGAGGCAGTAATTAAAACTGTAGATTTTTTAATAAAAAAAGACGCTAGCCTTATTATCTGCTCCCATCTAGGAAAACCAAAAGGAGAGCTTGATCAAGGCCTATCACTTAAGATTGTTGCCCAAGAACTGGCTAAAATTAGTGGAAGAAAAATTAAGTTTATCCCTGAGGTGGTGGGCGTGAAAGTAGAAAAAGAGATAAAAGCAATGAAACCAGGCGAGATTGTATTTTTAGAAAATCTACGATTTCAGGCTGGTGAGTTAAAGGATGAGGCAAAATTCGCTAAAGACTTAGCTGCTTTGGCTGATATTTATGTAAATGATGCCTTAGCGGTCTCTCACCGTAAGCAAGCTTCAGTATCAGCAATAAAAAAATATTTGCCCAGTTACGCAGGCCTTCTTTTAGAGAGCGAACTTAAAGCCTTTAAAAGAGTTATGAGTCCAAAAAAACCTTTAGTTATTATTATAGGCGGCGCGAAGATAGAAACTAAGTTACCCCTTATTGCTAATTTGTATGCCAAGTCTACCACCATATTACTAGGCGGAGGTTTGGCGAACAGTTTTTTAAAGTATAGAAAGTATGAGATAGGGAAGTCATTGTTTGAAAAAGATAGTATTGCGGAAATAAAAAAACTTTTAAAAGGCAAAAAAGATTTAAAAAAGATTGTTATACCTAGTGACGTT
>CAYIZC010000114.1:0-2087 GCA_964367805.1 uncultured Gammaproteobacteria bacterium | reverse complement strand
GATTAAATAGACTTAAATATTTATAACAAAAAAACAAGCATTATTTATGCTTGTTTTTTATATATTTATTTACTTAAATATCTCTATAATCTATTTTACAACTTCACCCTCTATTACTTTTACAGAATCGTCTCCTTTGTTTTTATCATTCTTAGATTTCGATTTAAAAACTACTATTTGTTGTATAACTGTAATTAAGGTTACCACAAACCAATAAAGAGTTAGACCTCCTGGCAGCGATAATCCGATAAACACCGTTACTGCTGGCATAATGAAAAGCATCTGCTTATTCATAATTGCCATCATGTTCTCATCTTTTGATCCTTCAGTTTTTACAACTGGTTGTTTTGTGGTCACCATTCTAGCTTGCCAAAATTGAGCCGCTCCCGCTAAAACTGCTAAATAAACATTAGGGATGGAAAGATCTACCAAACCTAAAGAGATAGTATTGATTGTCTCTGGTCTGCTTATAAATGGGTAAACCAGATCTAGGTTATTCTCAAGTCCGCTTCTAAAAATCCTAAACACTGCAAATAAAAATGGTAACTGAATTAAAAGTGGTAGACAAGAAGAAAAAGGATTAATTTTATTCTCCTTATATAGCTCCATTAGCTTTTGACTAGAGGCAACCTTATCATCCTTATATTTTGTTTGAATTTCTTTTATCTTTGGTTGCAGGTCTTGTAAAGCTTTTTGAGATTTTATAGCCTTTGATCCTAAGGGCCAAAATATTAACTTAATAACTACTGTTAATAGAATGACGGCAACACCAAAATCATTAAATGGTGTTATGTTGTACAGGAGTACTAATAGATTTAAGACTGGTTGGTAAAAAATTGTTGTGAAAAAACTCATAATTTTATTTTTATTATTTTACAGGGTCATAGCCGCCTTTATTCCACGGATTGCATCTTAATACTCGCCAAGTACCAAGCAACACCCCTTTAATGGGCCCATGTTTTATAATTGCCTCCTTGCCATATTGTGAACAGGATGGAGTAAAGCGACAAAAACCATGGGGGTAAAAAACTTTAAGTGGGCTATGGTCAAAAGATAAAGTTTTTTGATATATATTAATTAAAGCTACTAATATTTTTTTTATAAAATTTGAAACTACTGTTATAATCATACAATTAATTTCATTTTTATAAATATTTCTTTAAGTTTAGCGTTTATCTCTTCTTTTTCTAAACTTTCTATGCCGGGAAGAGTTATAATAATTACATCCCTAGATTCAATAATATTTTGCAATTCTTTTTGAAAAAAATCTCTTAACACTCTTTTAATTCTATTTCTCACCACCGCTTTTTTACTGACCTTGGTACTAACAATAACCCCCAAACGACTAAGGCCTAAATCATTATTTAAAACTTTAATTCCTATAGTTTTACAATAAAAAGAAGAACCAAGTTTAAAAACTTGATCGAAATCTTTTTCGTGACTTATTCTGTTTTCTTTTTTTAGCATTTATAGGCCTAAACTTATTTTGCTAATTTCTCTCTGCCTTTACTACGACGACTTTTCAAAACATTTCTTCCGTCCTGAGTTTCCATTCGACTCATAAATCCATGTTTTTTCTTAGCGCGCTTCTTATTCGGCTGATAGGTTCTTTTTGGCATATATTAGTTTTTAAATAATTGTTTTTATAGAATATCACCTTTATTTATTATAGTCAATCACTAATACTACTATCTTTATTCACTTCTTATTAACAGCTTTTTAACATTTACGCGCCTTGTGGAAAAGTTTTATATTAACTATACTAAAAGCATTAAGAGTCTCTTCGATTTAAATTAATAAGCTCGTGAAGTATGAATAATGAACAAACCTGGAAAGCGGTATTAGGGGAGATGGAGGTTAATCTCTCAAGAGCCCACTTTGTTACCTGGTTTAAAGATACTTTTATATCATCATTTGAAGATGATAAAATAATTCTTTGTGTTCCCAATGCCTTTGTAAAAAAATGGTTAGAGGAGAAGTACCACAAAAATATCATTAGTGCTCTTAAAAGTGTTACTAAAATTGATATAAAGGAAGTTATTTATAAAATAGAACTAAGAAAAACAAAAGAAGATACAATTATAGAT
>CAYIZC010000113.1:0-2108 GCA_964367805.1 uncultured Gammaproteobacteria bacterium | reverse complement strand
TAAGAGTATAGAATGTATGTCATTAAAGATAAAAATATACAATCAGACTAGTGAAGAAGTTAAAGACTTAGAATTGGCTGACAATATCTTTGCTGTTTCTGCTAATCCTGAACTACTACACCAAGCTATTGTGGCGCAAAATAATAACTCTCGTCAAGTTTTAGCTCATACTAAGACTAGAAGTGAAGTAGCTGGTGGTGGTAAGAAACCTTGGAAGCAAAAAGGAACTGGTCGCGCTAGAGCTGGATCGAGTCGTTCACCGATTTGGATAGGTGGTGGTGTTACTTTTGGACCACGTAAGGATAGAAATTTTAAACAAAAAATAAATCAGAAAATGAAGCAGAAGGCTATTTTTATGGCTTTATCAGATAGGGTGGCTACTAAATCTATGGCCGTGGTAGATAAGATAGATTTAAAAGAGTATAAAACAAAAGCCGTAGAAACTATTTTAAATGATTTTGATAAGAAGATCTTTAAAACCGACAGACGCAGTATTCTTATTATCACATCTTTAAAAGATGACAAGTTAAAGTATTCTCTACGAAATTTACAAAATACAAAATTAATTAATCTTGATAATATTAATTTAGTTGATATTTTAAATTACCGTAACTTGCTACTAACAGAGAGTGCTGTTGCTACTTTTACTAAGCGTTATAATAAATAAAAATATGGCATTATTCGGATCAAAAAAAACTCAAGATGATAAAAAAAAGACCAGTCCAGATGCAAGCGCTAAGGAAAGTGTTAAAAAGGCTAAGAAAGTTGTAAAGAAGGAAAGCGTTGCTAAGAAAGATAGCGGAAGCATGAAAGACCTGTATAGCGAAGGCAGTAAGACAGTCGTTAAAGGAGGAAAAGCTAAAGCAAAATTTAGCCCTTTAAATAATCTATTAATTAAACCTTTAGTAACTGAAAAAGCAACCACTTTAAGCGCTAATGGTAAGTATGTATTTATAGTAGCGAACTCTGCTAATAAAATCTCAGTTGCTAAGGCACTTGAGTCAGTCTACGGTGTAAAGGCAGTGAGCGTAAATATTGTAAACATGAAGGGGAAGGCTGTTACTCGCGGTAAGATAAAAGGAAAAAGAAAAGATTTTAAAAAAGCTATCGTCACCTTGGCTAAAGGAGAGACTATCGCGATTTATGAAGGTGTATAAAAAAGTAATAATTTAGCAATCGATTTCAAATTGTACTAATATGGGAATAAAAAAAGTAAAAGCAAATACTCCGGGAAGAAGACTAGCTACCTTTGATGATTTCAAAGATATAACTACCTCTACTCCGGAAAAGAGTTTATTGCTTCCTCAAAAAAGAAAGGGTGGACGTAATGCTAGTGGAAAAATTACCGTACGTCATCGTGGCGGAGGAGCTAAACGAAATATTCGTATTATTGATTTAAAACGAGATAAGTTTGATATAGAAGCAACAGTTGCTAGTATTGAATATGATCCAAATAGAGGTGCTAGAATTGCTCTTTTAAACTATGCTGATGGTGAAAAACGTTATATCATTGCTCCAGTTGACGTTAGTGTGGGTGATAAGTTAATGAGTTCAAAGAAGCTAATAGAACTAAAGAATGGTAATGCGATGCCGCTAGAGTTTATCCCAGCGGGAATGGCTGTTTCTTGTGTAGAGCTACAACCAGGTGAGGGAGCAAAGATTGCTCGTGGAGCTGGTAACTTAGTTTATGTGATGGGCGTTGAAGGAAAATTTGCTCAAGTGAAAATGCCATCTAGTGAGGTTAGATTGATTAAGAAGACTTGTATGTGTACGGTTGGACAAGCCAGTAATCCTGATAAAAGACATGTTAGTCTTGGTAGCGCTGGTCGTAAAAGACATCTAGGTATTAGACCTACAGTTAGAGGAACAGCAATGAACCCAGTTGATCACCCTCATGGTGGTGGTGAAGGAAAACAACCTATTGGTATGAAACATCCTAAAACTCCTTGGGGTAAGCCTGCTTTAGGTGTTAAGACTAGAAGAAAAGGACCGAGTGATAAATTAATCATGAAACGTCGAGCAAAGCGCCGTAAATAAACAATAATTAAATTTAATTTATGTCAAGAAGTTTGAAAAAAGGACCTTATATCAATCAAAGGTTAATAAAC
>CAYIZC010000112.1:0-2142 GCA_964367805.1 uncultured Gammaproteobacteria bacterium | reverse complement strand
CTATAGATCTTTCAGTTTATTTAAATATTAGACTAAAAAAATTAATATTACTTGATATTTTCAATATTTAAGCCTATAATATTAGTATAATTAAGCTAAATTAAAATTATGTCTTTTGAAAAAAATATGGAAATGCCAACAAAAGAAAAAACTGAAGATGCTAAGGTGGAAAACAATGCTTCTGCTAATCTAGCCAAGGAGTATAGCCAGGTAAAGGAGGGTCTTGACGCTAAGGCTAGCCCTAACTTTAAAAAAGAGGAGCCTCGTAATCTTGAGGCTGATATCAAGCACTACAGAGAGCAAATTAAAATTGCTGAAACTAAGGATGCGAATGGTCATTATAATGAAAAAATGGTTTTAGAAAATGAGGCTAAGTTAAGAGAAGCGGAGAAAGAACTAGACGCACAAAAGCAAAAAGAGGGTGATGCTCTTGAAATTCAGGCTGAGCGTGAAAAAATTAAACAATACCGAGAGAATATTAAGGCGGGTGAATCAAAAGATGAGCATGGTCGCTATAATGAAAAGATGGTTTTAGAAAATGAGGCTAAATTAAAAGAAGCAGAGAAAAAAATCAATAACCTACAAAACATTAAAGAGGAGTTTCCAAAAAATGAAGCTAGTTCCAATGAAAGTGAGGAAGTAATAAGCGAAAGATATGAAGAAGAGCAATACGAAACCTACAATGAGGATGACAGCGAGAATATGGACTATGATAGTAAGCCTAAAAAAAAGAAAAAAGGTTTCTGGAAAAGCATAGCTAGAGCTCTAAGAAAATAAATCAAAAAAAGCAGTTCATTTTGAACTGTTTTTTTATAACTAGAAGTAAAAAAACTAAATTACAACATTTGATGCTTAGTATATAATTAGCTATAATATAAGTAATAATTAGTAAAATAATATATCAACTTAGAAACAAACACTAACGTAAAAAAGGAGGAGGGAGAGATGACTGTAAGATTTGAAAAAACACTTTGGAAGCTAGAAATGAAACCTTGGTTATTTAAACGTATCCAAGAGGCACATCCTAACTTTATGGTTGACATAGAAGAGCTTAGCCTCTCTAGGGATGCTAAGAGAAGAAGACTTCCAATAAAAGAGCTGCGCGTTCAGTGAGTGAGTTTTAGCAAAAAGCTAAAGTAAGCAGGTGGGTAGAGCTAAAAACTACCCACCTTTTAAATTGAGAATAAAAAAACAGTTCATTTACCTGAACTGCTTTTTTATTTCTGAGCCGTTGACCGGGATTGAACCGGTGACCTTCTCCTTACCATGGAGATGCTCTACCAGCTGAGCTACAACGGCCTAAAATGCCACCTAGACTTATTCTAAGCTAATAATTTCCTCCTCTCTTTCTTTTAATTTTTGATTATCAGGATTAACTATCGCTAAACGCTTTAAATACTCGCTAGCTAAAGCCTTGTCCTTTTTTATTATACTTAAATTTAAAATTAAATCAAGAAAGCGCGGGTTATTTGGTTCTATCTCAAGTGCATCTAAAATATTTTGATAAGCAGCTTCAGTATTTCCTGCCTTCTCTTCTAGGCCAGCTAAGGAAAAATAAACATCCTGGGGTTTAACACTAATCTCGGCTGCATCCTTTTGCTTATTTTTTTTACTTAACTTTAAAACATATTCATAGGTTTGTCTTGATTCAGGGTACTTTCTTAATTCTTTATAAACCTCCCCTAGTTTAAAAAATGCCATAGCATTTCTTTGTTCAAAAGAAATTATTTCAACTAATTTCTTCTCTGCCTCAATATAATCTTCTAGCTTAATTGCCTTATCAGCTGCCAATATTAAATTTTTCATAATTTTCTCTTTTTTATGATGCGGCAGCTGAGCTGATATTTTATGACCTAGTTTAATTTTTTTAAGATTATCACTGGCTTTTTCCAAAACAGCAGAAAGGTATTTATTTAATGATAGAAAAGATTTAGCAACAGCGCCGCTCCAATTAGAAATATCTCTCTCTATTCTATTTTTAATAATTGAGTCTTTGAACTTAGCCTCCTTCTCTTTGGGAATATTTTCCACATCTAAAATAGCTAAAGCAGGAAATTTTTTTACAATTATTGCCAAAGCTATTATAAGAGAAAGAGTTATTAAAATTAGTGAAATTAAAGTTAACATTATTTTGATTTATAC
>CAYIZC010000111.1:0-2158 GCA_964367805.1 uncultured Gammaproteobacteria bacterium | reverse complement strand
AGCCAAGATACTTTCTATACTTAGAGTTACCAAGACCGCTAAATGTAAATTATTTATTTATTTTAATACTACTACCCTACTCTACTACATTTTAATTTCCACGTCAACACCAGCCGGAAGGTTTAAATTAGTTAAATCTTCTATGGTTTTAGCACTAGGATCAACGATATCTATCATCCTTTTATGGATACGCATTTCATACTGATCTCTGGCATCCTTGTGCACAAAAGTTGAGCGGTTAACAGTATATTTCTTCTTTTCAATTGGAAGTGGTACTGGCCCAAAAAACTTCGCATCTGAGCGCTCTATCGTATCAATAATAGTCTTAGTAGATTGGTCTATAATCTTATGATCAAAAGACTTAATCTTAATTCTTATTCTTTGCTTAAACTCTTGCTCTTTTTCTTGGGTTTTGTTCTCGGACATAGTAAATTAAAACATTAATAAAGTGAATTTTAAATTTAAACTAAACGCAAGTAGCTTGCCCTTCAGACGAAGAGCAAGCTTATGCGGCTACTTTAAGATTTTAGTAACAACACCTGCACCAACTGTGCGACCACCCTCACGAATAGCAAATCTTTGCTTTTCTTCAAGAGCGATAGGAGCAATCAATTTAATATTTAAATTAACTGTATCTCCAGGCATTACCATCTCAGTACCAGCTGGTAAAGTAATATCACCAGTTACATCAGTAGTTCTGATATAAAACTGAGGTTTATAACCATTGAAGAATGGTTTATGACGACCACCTTCTTCCTTAGATAAAACGTATACCTCTGCGGTAAATTCAGTGTGAGGGTTAATAGTTCCTGGCTTACAAAGTACTTGACCTCTTTCAAGCTCATCTTTCTTTGTACCACGAAGTAATAATCCTGCATTATCACCAGCTTCACCTCTATCTAATTGCTTGTTAAACATCTCTACACCAGTGATAGTAGTTTTCTTAGTGTCAGTTAAACCAACAATTTCAACTTCATCACCAACGTTAACTACACCTCTGTCAATACGACCAGTAGCAACAGTACCACGACCCTCAATTGAGAAAATATCTTCAATAGGCATTAAGAATGGTTGGTCAATATCACGAACAGGCTCTGGAATATAAGTATCTAATTGTTTCATAAGCTCTAACACTGGCTCAGCGTCAGGACCGTCTGGATTTTCTAAAGCCTTAAGAGCACTACCTCTGATAATTGGAGTTTCGTCACCTGGGAACTCATATTTCTTAAGTAAGTCACGAACCTCTTCTTCAACTAGGTCAATTAATTCTTGATCCTCTACCATGTCACATTTGTTTAAGAAAACAACAATGTGTGGAACACCAACTTGACGAGCAAGTAAGATGTGCTCTCTGGTTTGAGGCATAGGTCCGTCAGTAGCTGATACTACTAAAATAGCACCATCCATCTGAGCAGCACCAGTGATCATGTTCTTAACATAATCGGCGTGACCAGGACAATCTACGTGAGCGTAGTGTCTTCCTTCTGACTCATACTCAACGTGAGAAGTAGCGATAGTAATACCTCTATCCTTCTCTTCTGGAGCGGAATCAATTTCTGTAACATTTTTGCTTGAGGCTGTCATGCCCTTAGCATTGAAAACAGCTAACATCGCTGCAGTCAAAGTAGTCTTTCCATGATCAACGTGGCCAATAGTACCGACGTTAACATGGGGTTTTGTGCGTTCAAATTTTTCTGCCATGTTTTTTACTTGTAAGGCCCTCGTGTATCACGAGGTTTCTTTCCTAAAAGGAAACCAGCCGAACTAAATTAAATTTATTATTAAATATTTATTATATTTTTAAACTAAAAAAATTACTCGATATTGTGCGCCTTGTTTTTGACGGACGGAGGAATCTGCCAACTCTTTTTACGGGACTCTTCTTCCTTTAAAAGATTGACTTCATTTTGATTCTTCCACATCGAGATTTCCTGATTTATTTTATCAGTTAAATCTTCCTCTGTCAAGCTTTCCTCTTTGTCTATTTCTCCTTTAAACTCAGGCTTTTTATTATCACTAGCACTATCTAAATTTTTAACTACCTGACTCTCTAAGTTTTCTTTTTCTCCTTCTTCATTTATACCTCCTTTGTCGTCTTCTAAATATTTATCTAATGGGGTTATAAGGTATGAATTATCTTCATCACTGCCGTCAAAAA
>CAYIZC010000110.1:0-2177 GCA_964367805.1 uncultured Gammaproteobacteria bacterium | reverse complement strand
ACTATAGATTGGGTAGCTTTAGTTTTACTTATCGTGGGTGGTTTAAATTGGTTACTAGTCGGCTTATTTAGTTTTGACTTAGTAGCTACTATCTTTGGTGATATGAGCATTGTTTCTCGTGTTGTCTACGGACTAGTTGGTCTTAGCGCAATTTATGTAGCTGCTATTTCCCCTAGCCTAAGCAAGAAATAAATAAAAAAAACAATAAAGTATCCACTCCTTATTGTTATATAATAGAGGATGGATATTTTTATAAATAAAGAATTATGACAAAAAATCAAAGTATAATAAGTGGTATGGCGATACTGGCTTTAACAGCTATAGTTATTTCTGCCTTTTATTTTTTCAACAAGACTGATCAAGAAGACAGATTCTCAGTTTCGGGTTCAGCTGTAGTTTATGCTAAAGCTGATATTGCCAATATCTCAGTGGGTCTAAAAACAGAGGTCAAGAAAACTGCAGCTGAGGCAACCTTGGAAAACTCTAAAACTATGAATAAGATTTTAGAGGCTGTGCGTGATTTAGAAATTGAAGATAAGGATATTAAAACAACTAACTATAATCTAAGACCAGTTTATAATTGGACAGAGAGCAGAGGACAAGAACTAAAAGGCTATGAGGTTTCTCAAAATGTCACTCTTAAGATTCGTAATTTAGAAAGCATAGGCGCTATCATAGAAAAGACTACTGAGCTTGGCGCTAATCAAGTAGGCGATATTAACTTCACTATAGACGATGAGTTTGAACTTAAAAATGAAGCTCGAGAAATGGCGATAGAAAAAGCCAAAGAGAAGGCAGGCCTTATCGCTTCTCAGGCTGGACTTAAATTAGGAAAGCTTAAAGGAGTAAGTGAAACTTCATATAGCCCCATTATACCTACGTATTCTAACGCTATGAAGGAAATGGCCTTTGACTCAGTAGCTGGAGGAGCCCCTAGTATAGAGGTGGGCCAAAACGAGATTAGAGCTGAGGTCACATTAATTTATGAAGTTAAATAGTATTAAGCTTTATTTCTTGGCATATTTTTTGTAGTATGTTATAATAAGCTTGTAAACATTGATTAATAATAAAAGGATCTTATTTTAAATCTGCTATCAGTTTTTAAATAAGTCCAAGTTAAAATTATGTCAAAAATGACAAAGTCAAAAATGATTGCCGCATTATCTGAGGCAACAGAAATGAATAAAAAAGAAGTTGCTAGCTTCATGGATAGTTTATCCGAGTTAGTTTATAAAGAAGTTAAGAAGAATGGTGAATGTATTCTTCCTGGCTTTGGTAAGTTAGTTAAGGTAAAGAGAAAGGCTCGTGATGGCCGTAACCCTGCAACTGGTGAAGCTATCCGTATCCCAGCAAAGACTGTTGTAAAATTCCGTTTAGCTAAAGCTGTTAAAGACGCTGTTCTTTAGTAGACAAAGTTAAACTAAAAATAGAAACAATAGTTTCTAATATATTAAAACCACCTTAACGGAATCTAAGGTGGTTTTTTTAAATGATAAAGACTAATTTAGGCCTGGATAGCTATGCGTATTTGACAGAAAAGAGCTCTGTGTTGTAGTATTTATTTGCTACTTTAACAATTAAATTAACAAGAAAAAAAGAAGTAATAATGAAAAATCTAAAAATTAATGGCACCAGTGTTTGTATTATTGACTCCTGGCTTAAGACTTTAGAAAAGTATATAAAAAATGACAATTTATATGTAGACGAAGTTGGCTCTGCTTTAGAGCAAAACTATCACAATCTATATGATGAGGATACAGACATTGTTTTTATGAACTGGAAGATTCGAAATATTTTGGTGATGCTTGATAATGCCCTGCCTAATTTATTTTGTCCCTCATTTTTAAACAATGAGTTTAGATATCTTGTTATAGAAAGAGAGCACAAAGAATCTCATAGTGATGATATAAAAAATGTAGCATCACAAATGAAAGAATTAATAGCTCAATTTTCGCAGTGGTAAAAAACAAAAAAACAAAAAGCCTCAAAAAAAAGAGGCTTTTTTTAAATTAGCTCACAACAGTATAAAAGAAAAAAAGAGAGAGGGCTGTATAGAATTGTTTACTTGTGATTCTTTTTAGATACTTTATTTTAAAGTACACTCTATTGACAATAAATTAGGGTTTGTTTATACTGTACATATATGTATAGTATAAACAAACAAGAAAAAATTAAAT
>CAYIZC010000109.1:0-2219 GCA_964367805.1 uncultured Gammaproteobacteria bacterium | reverse complement strand
AGAAAATAGAGTTGCGGACAATAAAAAATTAATAGAATACGGTTTAAGTGCCTTAAACTAAAAATATGATAAGTATTAAAAACGCTAATAAGGCCTATAATAAAAAAGCTAAAGTTTTAGATGATGTCAGTCTAGAAATTGCTGCCGGAGAGTTTGTTTCTATTGTCGGACAGTCAGGAGCAGGTAAGACTACTTTGGTTAAAATGTTAATAGGTGAAGAAAGGCTAGATAGCGGACAGCTTGTAGTAGGTGAGTGGGATATAACTAAAATATCAAAGCGAGAAGTTCCTTATTTGCGTCGTCAAATAGGAGTTATATTTCAAGACTTTAAGCTTCTTCCTAAGAAAACTTTAGGAGAGAATGTTTCTTTTGCCCTTGAAGTTTCAGGCGCAAGTATTGCTAAGATTAAAAAAATTGTCCCTAGCGTCATGAAAATTGTAGGACTAGAGGATAAGCAAAAAAGGTATCCGCACGAAGTCTCAGGTGGAGAAAAACAAAGAGCCGCTATAGCCCGTGCCCTTGTTCATCAACCAAAAATATTATTAGCTGATGAGCCAACCGGAAATCTAGATGCTTTAAATGCCAATGAGGTGATAGACTTGCTACTTAGAATTAATAAGTTTGGTACTACAGTTATTTTAGTGACGCACAACAAAGAGGTGGTCAATCATTTAAGTAAAAGGGTGGTAACTATGGATGCCGGTAGAGTTATAAGTGACAAAGAGCAGGGTAAATATTTATTATAGTTTAATTTTAAATACATGTTGTCTTTCTATCGAATAATCAAATTTAGTTTTCAAGACATTGCTCGCAATTTTTGGCTAGCAGCGGCCACCATCACTATTTTAATCCTATCACTACTGTCCGTTAATATTTTAATGGTGGTAAGGGTTATAAGTGAAAATGCTTCTGTGGCTGTTCAAGAAAAAATTGATATAAGTTTATATCTAAAACCAGACGTCCCGGAAGAGCAAATTATTCAATTGAAAAACAATATTTCAAATTTTGAGAAGGTAAGTAGTGTTGTCTATATTTCTAAAGAAGAGGCCTTACAAGATTTCAGATCTAAATATGAAAATAATCAAGAGGTTTTAGCGGCTTTAAAGGAATTGGGTCAAAATCCACTTTCACCCAGTTTAATAATTAGGCCTAAGGATTTCAAAGAGGCTGATCTTTTAATAAACGAATTAAGAGTAATAGATGATCCCATTATTGAATCCCGTGATTTTTCCGACAATACCATGGTTTTAAATAAAATAGATAACATAACTCGAAGAGTTAATGATATCGGCTTGGTTATTATCACCATATTCATCCTTACTAGCCTCCTAGTGGTCTATAACACCGTGAGAGTGGCAATCTATACTCATCGCCAGGAAATAGAGATTATGCGCCTGGTAGGAGCTTCTAGTGCCTTTATATACATGCCTTATATCTTTTCTGCCCTGATGTACTCACTAATTAGTGTGGCGATTATAATTGCAATATTTTATCCCTTCTTATCGCTACTGCAACCCTACTTGGAGATATTCTTTATGGGTTACAATGTCAATATTTTAAGTTACTTTATAGCAAACTTTGCTACTATCTTTGGTTTACAGTTTTTAGGCATACTGCTTATCAATGCACTGGCTAGCTTATTTGCTGTTAGTCGCTATACTAAGGTCTAATAGTTGACAGAATGGATAATTCTTAATAATATATGAAGAGTTATCCTTCCTTTGAGGATATTTTTATTCGGGGATCGTCTAATGGTAGGACTCCAGGTTTTGGTCCTGGCTATCTGGGTTCGAATCCTAGTCCCCGAGCACAAATTTTATAGAGAAAATATCGCTAACTTTAAATAAGTTAAGCGATATTTTTTTATGGAAGGAAACGGGATTCGAACTTTTAACAAACTTTGTGTCGTGATACACTATAGATAGTTAATATTTAAATTTTAAGTATAATGAAAAGAAATTTTTTAAGGTTTGTTTTAGTAATATTTAGTATATTAGTCATAATAGGCTTTGTGGATTATCGTTTAAGTATGTATAGTTTTAAAAAACCAATATTTGCGCAAGGTAATGCATTGTACGATGATGGTGGCTCAGGAATATATAGAGGCATTGGTTATCGTATTGAAATTAAGGGTAATTTTATGCCTGATGATGAATTTAAAGGAGTGACTCATGCTAGATTTTATATATTTGGAAAAGAAATCTGTTATACCGTAAGAG
>CAYIZC010000108.1:0-2269 GCA_964367805.1 uncultured Gammaproteobacteria bacterium | reverse complement strand
TAACCATTAACTTAAAGGAACTTATAAAATTAAATTTAATATAATAATTTAAATTAAACATATGGAAAACTTAGAAAATAAAAGACACTCACTGGCCCACATTATGGCCGCGGCTGTAAAAGAAATTTGGCCCCAAGCTAAGCTAGCTATTGGCCCAGCCATAGAAAATGGCTTCTACTATGATATCGACTTTGGTGAAGATAAGTTAGTTGAAACTGACTTTAAGCAGATTGAGAAAAAAATGTCTCACATTGTAAAACAAAACCTTAAATTTGAAAAAGAAGAAAAAGACGCTAAAGTGGCCCTAGCTCAAGCTATAGAAGAAAAAAATCCCTACAAGCAAGAGTTAATTGAAGACTTAATTGCTGAAGGTGAAACTAAGTTAAGCTTTTATACTATCGGTAAATTCAGCGACCTTTGCCGTGGTCCTCATATAGAATCTACTATTAAAATAAAGCCAGGGAGCTTTAAGTTACAACGTTTAGCTGGCGCCTATTGGCGGGGTGATGAAAATAATAAAATGTTAACTCGCATCTATGGCCTAGCTTTTGAAGATAAGGATGACTTAGATAAACATCTTGCCTACCTAAAAGAAGCTGAAGCAAGAGACCACCGCAAATTAGGTAAAGAATTAGATTTATTTTGTTTCTCTGATTTAGTTGGCCCTGGCCTTCCCTTATTTACTCCCAAGGGGATGGTGATAATAGATGAATTGAGATATCACATAGAGGCCGTTTGTCGTCGCTATGGTTTTCAAAAAGTAATGACTCCTCATTTAGCTAAAATTGATCTATTTGAAATTTCTGGACACGCTCAGAAATTTAGTGACGAGCTTTTCCACGTTAACTCAGAGAAAGGACATGAGTTTGTAATGAAACCGGTACAATGCCCTCACCAAACTCAAATCTATGCTTCAAGGACTCGCTCCTATCGCGACCTTCCGATTAAATACATGGAATCTGAAAAACAATATAGAGCTGAAAAAAGTGGTGAGGTGGGAGGACTGTCCCGCGTCTATGCAATTACTATAGAAGATGGTCACACCTTCTGTCGTCCTGACCAAGTGAAGCAAGAGATAAAAGATTTGGTAAATATTATTAAAGATTTCTACAGCGCTCTTGGCCTCTGGGGACAACACTGGGTATCTCTTTCCCTGCGGGACTATGATCACCCTGAAAAATATATAGGTGAGCCTTCAGACTGGGATATTTGTGAACAAATGTTAGCTGAAGTTTCAGATGAAATGGGTCTTAACGCTAAGCGCCAAGAAGGAGAGGCTGCCTTATATGGCCCCAAGCTAGACTTTATGTTCCGTGACTCACTGGGCAAAGAAATTCAAATTCCAACTGTTCAAGTTGACTTTGCTACTCCGAAAAAATTTAAATTAGTCTACACTGACAAAGATGGTAGTGAAAAAAATCCTATCATGGTGCACCGGGCTATTTTAGGATCTTATGAAAGATTCCTCGCTCTTATTATCGAACACTTTGCTGGTGCCTTCCCTCTTTGGCTTTCACCGGTACAAGTTAAGTTAATTTCTGTAAGCGAAGCTCACGCTCCTGTTTGTGAAAAGTTAGCTAGCGAACTCCGAGCTGAGGATATTAGAGTAGAGCTTGATATTAGTAATGAAACTGTGGGTAATAAAATAAGAAAAGCGGTTGCAGAAAAATCACCCTATATGTTAGTGATAGGTGAGAAAGAGGCTAGTTCAGAAAATCTTAGTGTAAGGGATAGGGGACAAAATGATTCTAGGACTATCTCCAAAACTGACTTTATCTCTGAACTTAAAGAGAAAATTAAAAATAAAAGCCTATAGTGAGCCATCTTAAGATAAAGCTACTCCCTTAATGCTTTAAGTATATAAAAACTGCTTTTTAAAAAGCAGTTTTTTATTATCAAAAAAGATTGATATCAAAATTAAACAAGCTAAGTAGGTAAATTATGTCTTAGCCGTTTTATTCAGTATCACTTCCACTAAGTTTTAATCTAATTCTTTCCACTAAGTCATCAGCGGAAATACTAGAATGGTAATCAACATCGAGGTCATCGGCAACTAACATTAGCTCCTCAAAGCTCTCTGGTGTTTTTGCACTAGCCAGAGTTTGAAGATAGTTATAGTCTGGCTCACCATTTTGATTAAGCCAAGCCTTAAGACCACTAGTGTCCTCTTCTTTTCTAGGGAAGTAATCACCGCTATTGTAGTTGTCTATATTTTTCATATATTTATTTATTAGATTTATATAATAGCACAAATGTACAATACTTACAA
>CAYIZC010000107.1:0-2297 GCA_964367805.1 uncultured Gammaproteobacteria bacterium | reverse complement strand
CTATAAGTCCTTTAGAAAATAAATTAAAAGGGGCTAAGTTTAGTTATCCCGAGGTGTTGGCTCTTTTAGATGTATTTAAGATAAAGTTATAGTTATAAGTATGTACTATATTTGACCAGTCTATAGATAAGGAGTAAGGTTTTTATAAGTAAATTATGTTGAACGTTAAAATCTAAAAAAATGGAACAATCACTAGTTATGCCAGTTTTTTCATGCAATGGGCAAGGTTTGCCATTGTGTGAAATAATGAAAGAAAAGTGTGTCACTTCTGTTACCATCAAACATCTTTCTCGAAAAGAGAAAGTGAAGGCTAAAGGAATTAAAGGTCTATTTGGTAAAACAGAAATAACTCAAGTTGAAAAAAAGTTTACCGTAACAGACTATAGTGGCATTACCATAAACTTTAAAGAAGAGTCCGCCGCTTTAATTAAATTTAGAGATGAAGATGAGTGGGAAAAAGTTATAGATTATGATCTAGACTCACTTTCTAAAGCTTATGATGTTGCTTCTGCACAACCTTTTTCTTTTTCTTTCTATCTTTGCAACTTAGTAGAGCTAAGTTGGGTGTAGGTAATGGTTTTAAAATTAGACCCCGTAGTTAAACAACTACGGGGTTTTTTATTATCATTTTAATATTTAAAAATAGTTGGTGAAAGTAGTAATTTTGTTGTAATCTTAAATAAGAATATAAATGACTGTAAGTCTTTTTTATATTTGGTCACTTCTAGATAGCTTGGTATAATATAAGAATAAATATTTTAATATAATTTAGATATGTCTTTAAAGAAATTTCCTAAGGTTATAAAGTTTAAAAATATGCTGGGCCCCAGTTTTATTATTCTTGCCTTAGGGCTAGGCTCAGGTGAGGTTATACTATGGCCTTACCTAGTCTCAAATTATGGCCTAGGAGTGGCTTGGGGAGCCTTACTTGGTGTCACCTTCCAGTTCTTTATTAACATGGAGATATCTCGCTATGCACTGGTTAAAGGAGAGAGTGTGTTTGTGGGAATAGCACGATATTTTCCTAAAGCAGTTTATTGGTTTATTCTTTCCACTTTCGCTGGTTTTGGACTACCGGGAATAGTAGCAGCCTCTGCGCAGGTATTTGCTCAGGTATTTGGCTTAAGTAATTTTAAATGGTTAGCTATTATACTTCTTTTAGTTATAGGTTTTATTCTCACCTTTGGTCGCACAGTGTATGGCATGATGGAGCGTATTACTAAATTAGTCATTTTAATAGGAGTTCCTTTTATATTCATCCTGGCCGTGTATTTCTCTAGCCCTGAGTCTTGGGTCGCTTTAGGGCAAGGCTTGGTAGGAAAAGGGGAGGGCTTTTGGTTTCTAGCACCAGGAATAGCGATAGCGACATTTTTAGGGGCTTTTGCTTTTTCAGGGGCAGGGGGTAATTTAAATTTAACCCAGTCTATATATGTAAAAGAAAAGGGCTATGGCATGGGAGCTTATAGCCAAAAAATAACTGGTCTATTTGCCTCTAAGACTGGTAAGCAAAAAATATCTTTAGATGGTGAAGATTTTGAAGTAAATGAGGAAAATATTTCCCGCTTTAAAAAGTGGTGGAAATTAATTAATTTAGAGCATTTGTTAGTTTTTTGGTTAATAGGCTTAGTATCTATGGTGATGTTAATGTTTCTAGCTTATAACACTGTCTATGGCCTAGGAGGAAATGCTGAGGGAATTAACTTTGTTATACAAGAAGCAGCTCAAATCGGTATTCTAACTGCGCCCTGGCTATCTCTACTATTTTTAGTGGTAATAGGGGTTATGCTTTTTCAAACCCAACTAGGGGTAATGGATTCAACGAGTCGCATAATGTCAGAGAACTATGCAATTTCAAAATTAAGACGTAGCGGAAAAAGTCAAATAGCTCTATCTAATATTTATTACATTTTTGTTTGGGCTCAGATTGCTTTTGGTATAACACTCTTTCTCTTTAACTTCTATGAGCCTAAGACCCTCATTATCCTAGGGGCAGTTATAAATGCCTATGCAATGTTAGTTCATATAATCTTAGTTACGATATTAAATAGGCGGTCACTAGAAAAAGTTTTTCAACCTAAACTTTGGCGCAGGATAGTTATGTATATTATCATTGCTTTTTTTGCAGTCTTTAGTCTTATCACTTTAAAGGCACAATTATTTTAGCCTTATTTCACTAGTTTCGCTGTCTTTTTTCTAAGAGAGCGTAGTGGTATGTATTAAATTATACTTGTATGGAAAAAAGAGTTAGAGCACTAATAATAGAAGAGGACAAGATATTACTTATTAAAAGAGTAAAG
>CAYIZC010000106.1:0-2315 GCA_964367805.1 uncultured Gammaproteobacteria bacterium | reverse complement strand
CCACTACCCTGTCCAAGCAAAGGCTTGTCTAAAAAAGCCTCCCAGGCTATTTCAGTGAGAATTACCCTATTTTCTGTTGAGCTAACATTGTCAGCTTGCAGTGAATTCATCTTAAAAAACAAAGGGGTCGCAATGGCCACTAAAACTAACAGCAGTGTGGCGGTCGCCATTTTTTGCTTGGGAAAATATTTTAGTCTGAAATAAATATAAACAGCTGATTGTAAAAATAAAGTTATCCACCCAGTTCTTGAAAATGTTAAAACTATGCCAAGAGCAAAAACTAAAAATAAAGCATCAGCTAGTCGTCTGCCTTTTTTGCTTTTTAAAAACTCCTTTATAACTAAAACAAAGAAAGCGCCAATATTTAAAAACTCAGCTACTAAATTATGATTCTCTCCAAAAGGAAAACTATTAAATATATAAAGTGACTTTAGACGAAAGAAACTATTTTGCCAGTCCTGCCCAATTAGAGACATAAAACCTGAGGCAAGTACTAAGAAAGCAGAAAGAGTGACGATAATAACTACCCTCTTTAAAGTCTTAGCATCAGAGATAATATTAGCTGGTACAAAAATATAGGCAAAATAAAGAAAGACTGGCCAGCGAAGGAAGTAATACCAAGAGGATAGATTGTTGCCATTTAATATAATAGACAAGGCGGATATGGCGAGAAACAAAAAGAAAGGAAAAAATAGAGGCCAAGTGAGCTTTAGGTCATCCTTTACTTTAAAAAACATTCTATAGCTGTAGTTAAAAGCAAAAGCAAAAAGAGTGCCTAGGGCAACAAGATCAGCCGCAGGCACTAAAAGGCCGTAGATATAGAAATCACGACCTATAACAGGCAAAAGAGCTGCTATTAGATAAACACCCCACTTGGGTTTAAAAGCAACTACTATAACCTGAATGAAAAATAAAGAAATAATTATAAGCTCACTCATAATACATTAATAATAGCTTAAATTTTAAAATAAAAAAAGGCTAAAATTACTTTTAGCCTTATTATATGAAATATTATTACTTCATATTATCTTTTAACTTTTCTTCTTATTACTCCTTCTCTACTCTGGGGATAGACAGCAACGGATATATTTTCATATTCGCGCGTATAAACTAGATTTCGAACCTGCATTTCTCCTAAGGGTTTTCCCGGATTAATGTTTAAGTCTTTAAAACTAGCTGAATAATCTTGTCCTATAGATAGATAAGCATTATCTAGTAGCAGACAAGAAGCGAGTCCAAAGTATAAATCATTATGCTCAACATTGATAACTGTATATTCTCCAGTTTTCTGAGCATTAAATAGGGATTGTCGCCAACCAAAGAGCCAAGTTTCTCCTAGATAGTCATTAGGAAATTTTTCAAAGAATTTCCCATCAACTATATCAAGTAAGTTCAAGTCTCCTTTATTGCTCACTACTATCCTATCACTCTTCTGGCTTTGAAATAATCTGCTAAACCAGGCAAAGAGTCCTTTTTTTAGCTTTCCTTTATTTTTAATATAGGAAAGATAAGATCTTACTCCCTCGCTCCATTTCTTATCTACATAAGCATTGGACTTTAATCTTCCATTTCCTGCTACATCGATATAGCCTCCCTGTCCTTCATATAGCCAAGAAATATTGACTGTACCGTTATCCATGAAATAGCCATCAAAAATATTATCACTTAAAATCTCAGTATTAATTTTTTTAGCCATCCATTCAGAGTAAGTTTCGCCATCTATTTTAGGGCAAGTGGAAGATAGATTTAACATCACCATTCCGGGCCAAAATTTAGAGTAGCTTTTAGACTGGTTTGGATTCTCTCTACTTACAACTTGTAATAACCAAGCTCTTCTGTTTTGTGTAATCTCTTCTATCACTTTATTTTGCCAAGGACGACTAGCATAAAGAGTTAGAAAAATTTCCATCGGGTTGCTATAAGCCAGTAATTTAATATTAGGATTCATCTTTTTAAGCTCAAGTAAAATCTTTCTATTATTAAACTTGTTCTCAAGATCCACTATTAATAAATCATGCTTAGCTAAATTTCTGGCATCTACCTGACTCATTATTGGACTAGTCCAATAGGCCGCTGTTTTTATAGCATAATTTTCTACCCGCGCCACTTCCATATCTTCTATCATCTTTTGGTCTAGCTCATCTTGTGAGACTTCCCTTTTGCTACAACTTACTACTAATATTAGCAAGCTAGTCAGTAAATAAATTAGTTTTTTTTCCATTATTATCCCTTTTTTAATTTATATTCATATTTTAAAGTACTTATTCAAAGCTAATTTCAAATTAACTTATATCTTATAATAACAAATATAAGAC
>CAYIZC010000105.1:0-2397 GCA_964367805.1 uncultured Gammaproteobacteria bacterium | reverse complement strand
ACATAGAATGAGCATTTAATAATCCTTTCTCTGCCTTTTCCTACTTAGGCGAAGTGAAATTATGCTTATTTTATCCTAAAGTAGGGGTATTATATTTTTAAATAAAAGCCTGTGTCAAATCATAGATTTAATGAAACTTTAATCTCTTTTGTCCTATTTATGGTTCCTATCTACACCTTCTTTTTTGCCTTCAAAGAATCCCCTTTTAATTACACCTTTAGTATGATAGGAAATTACTTTGATTATAGAGTTAACTTTATTATCTGGGGAGCTATTACTGCTATTTTGCTACTTATTTCTATTATCCATATTTACAATAATTCAAAATTTGAGGATAAAAGAGCTCATCGCTATGTTAAGCTATCAATGCTATTTTTAGTTTTAACCGTTATAACACCGACAGCCAATGATGATTCAATTTATGGACCCTTGAGTAAAAGATTTCCTTTTTTTAATATTCACGGAATTTTCGGCTTTATGTTTGGCTTATTTTTAATACTCTCCCTGCTCTTATTTTCTAAATATCTTTCCGCTGTTAATAAAGAAGTGTCTATTCGTTCAATTAAGCTCTTGCTTATTACTGTTGGCGGTTCACTTAGCACCCTCTTTATTTTTGGAATGACGGGCATCTTTGAGTTATTTTTCTTTTTATTCTTATCAATTTTTCTATTAATAACTCATAAAAATATAAGAGTGGATAAGGATAGTTTTAAATAGCTTAATCCCAAGTATTAAGCCCTGTGCCCGATAAGGGAATTTCATCTCCTAAATATTTAGGTTTAGAGTGAAAACTGACATCTAGCCAAGCTTTAATTTTTGCCAAAAACTCTCTTCTCTCCCTGGCACCCTCACCTCTATAGCTACGGATGTCAGCGCTTTGTCCGCAGGCTTCAAGCTCTAAGTTATTGGCTATATATAGAGCCCTAGGCAAATGAAAATCTTGAGTTACTACAACTAAAGATTCGGCTTTAAATATTTCTCTAGCCCTATAAAGACTGTCATAGGTATCAAAGCCAGCATGATCTAAAAAAATATCTTCTGCTTTTACATTATTTTCTAGTAAATATTTTTTAGCAGCATTTACCTCATCGTAGTCCTCCTGTCCATGATCACCACTAACTAAAATTTTTCTTACCTTACCATCATTGTATAAATTAAGAGCAGTCTGGGTTCTGTCTTTAAAAATATCACTCATTTCTCCACTTTCCCACACCCGAGCCCCTAAAACCAAGGCAGCCTGTTTAGGAAAATCCTCTTTCAGACACATATTATTACCCACTCTATTAATATGAATGTTAATACTAAAAATACTAAAGAGGAAGAGGCTAATTAAAATCGTAAATGTAGTTATTGTTGTTTTTCTCATAGCCTATATTCTATCAATTTATATCCTAGTTCGCAAAAATATATTTAAAAAAAGCTCGATGTCATTATGACTTCGAGCTTACTTTTTTTTAGAAATCCTTATTCCCAGGCTATTTGTTTCATATTAGAGATATGAAACCTCACCATACATGGCTTCATTAAAGCCATCAGATAACTTGCCCCTAGAGTATTTTCATCAAAATCCTCTATGCTGTTTAACAGCTTCTCATCTGAAAAGCGTATAGCACCTATAGGGTCACCCAGATTAAAAATTATGAAAATTCCATCAGGGTCAACTATCTTAAGCTCCTTTATTTCCTGGACTTCTTTTAATTTTCCAAAAAAACCTTTAAAGCCTTTAGCTTTAACTTTTTTCTTTTCAGATAGGTAATTTATTGTAACAGATGTCACATTTTTATTAACTATCTCATCTAAACCCAAGCTTTCTCCCTGGCATGTAAAAATTGGCATTTTTGCAATTGTTTCCATTTCTCTATATTTTAATGTTCGACTTAAATAACTTTAATAAAATATATCATAAATCACTTTTTTTGTCAATACTAATATAAAAAATAGGCTTTTATTGGCCTATTTTTTACACTTTTTACAACAATACAGATAGAAACACACCACTAAAGTACTAGTTAATGATTAGCTATCCACATATATTTAGCACTTTTTCTTCATCTTCATAGGGAACGTCCCAAAAAGGACCATCGACATTGCTAGCTACTATTTCCACCCCTCTTTCCATTACTTGTTTTATATCGCTACAGTTATCTTTTACAAACTCAGGCGTAACCATCAAAAGGCCCTCGATATTTCTTTCCTCCATGGAGTTGGTAAATTGCTTTAAGCCAACAGTGTCCTTAAACTCTATTAGAACCATAATGCCCTTGGCTTTTTGTCGGACTGCTTCAAGCGGACGCTCGCCTTGCACTCTTAAAAAAAGGATATATATTATTACTGAGGTGCTAAGTAGAAACAATAATAATATTGTAAGTGACCTTCGCTTAATTTTCCTAATGTGAC
>CAYIZC010000104.1:0-2406 GCA_964367805.1 uncultured Gammaproteobacteria bacterium | reverse complement strand
AAAGTAAACAGCTTAAATCTAGTATAATAAAAAAATACCATTTATGTGGTATTTTTTTAAATTTAAAAATTTTCTTCTACTTGTTTTTTTTAAAAAGATAAATACGTTTCCTCAAAGCTAATGTATTTTCAATAAAAAAATAACTGTCTTTTAAAATTTTTATATTACTTTTTCGAAGTTTATTTTTTTTCTCTTCCCAACAAACAGGGATTTCTTTAATTCTAAGCTCCTTTAGCCCCGCAAATATTATTAGCTCTGTGTCTAAAAACCAATCATTGTTCTCTAAATAAGGAGCCAATTTTAGATAAGCACTACGTCTAATTGCTTTAAATCCGCACTGAAGATCATTATATCTATGTCCAAGTATCTTCCTTGATAAGTATATATACGATCTTGATGTTAGCCTCCTAGCCCAAGATCTCTTAATGCTTGAGCCTGCTAGATAACGTGAGCCTAAAACTAGCTCATAATTATTTTCTATGATTTCTTCAAAAAGCTTACTTAGATAACTCAAAGGAACAACTAGATCTATATCCATAAAAGCTAAAATATCAGCTTCACTGCTACCCCAAGCCGATTTTATAGCTCGTCCTTTGCCACCTTCACTAAGCTCAATGTATCTTAAAAAGTCTTTATTATCTTCTGCTATTTGCTTAACAATAGCTAAGGAGTTATCAGAGCTAGCATTTACAACAGCAAGCAGTGATAATTTATAGGGAAAATCCGCCTCTTTGATGAAATTAATAATAGCCAAGATGTTATCTTCTAATATTACTTCTTCATTTTTAATTGGTAAGCAAATTTCTATTTTCATATTATTTAGCCATCAGTCTCATGTTTAATACGATAATAAATATGAGAAACCTTGTCACTGTAAACCAAGTCCCACTTATCTGAGGCCTGCAAATAGTCTCGTAAGTAGTTTTCATAAACTAAGTCACTTTTCTTTATATTGAAAAATATCTGTTCCCACTTACTAACTTTTATCTTCGTGTTTGCAGCTGGAATCAAGACTGTGTCTATATTATGTTTTAGTAATAAACTTTCTTTATCTGTCTCTTTCTTTAAAAAATTATAATACTCCTCGACAAAGGTGTGTCCTTCAAAGGGAACTTGAGGTAAGCGACCATCAATAAAAATTTCTTTATCTTGCAGGGTGTAATTCAAATACCCTCCCCAGCCATAAATATTAAATAAATTGCCCTCTAAATACTCCTCATTAGTTTTTAAAAAATTAAGTGCCGCACAGGGATATGAATTACAAAATGATTCAAAGGGCTTGTGAACCGGTCTTAACTGCAAAAATTGAATACTGGCTACTAAAAAAAGACAAGTCAAAGTAAGTGCACTCAAATATTTACTATAATCTCTTAATTTTATATCTTGAAAAAAGTCTGCATAAAAACTGGCTAAAAGAGGAAAAGAAGCAATAAAAAATAAGGGAAAGTGACGCCTAGACATCCAGCTTAGAAATAAAAATAGAATACTTAAAAATAGATACCAAGGGTCTATTTTTTTCTGGCGACTTAAAGCTAAGTATCCTAGGATGATTAAAGCACTTAGAGCTAGTGCCATGTACAGGAGTTGTCCGTAATAAAAAGGGAAATTATGTTGCGGTAACCATTCTGAAATTAAAGAAAGATAGGCACTATTTCTATAATCACTTAAAAATGAATAGAGCTCTAGCCTGTAGGGGGTAAGAAAGGTGGCCACAAGACTTAAAAATGAAAAACCTGCAAAAATACTAACTTGCTTAAAATTAAGTAGCCTGCTTTTATCTAGCCAATATAAATATTTATCCTTTTTTTTAAACCAAGGCTCTATAAGCTTGATAACCAGGTAAGCTAACAAAAGAGCTAAACCGAGCAAGAAGCTAGCATGCAAACTCGCCCAGAGAAAGAAAAGTGGTATCAGGGCTAATAGATATTTACTATTTTTTTTCTCACTATACTTATGAAGAATAATAAGAAGTATCAAAAGAAAAAGGAGCGACAACTCTTGTATTCTAACCCCGAAATGAGGCATAGAGGCAATAACCCCAAAGAGTTGTAGAATCGCAATAACAAAAAAAGGTATTTTTTTTCCAAAAGACTTTCTTACAAAAATATTTAAGATTATTAAAGTTAGGAGAATTATTAAGGCAAAAACAGAAACCAGAGCAACATAACCAAATTTTGAATTTACTTGGTACATAAGATAGTTGCTCAACCACTCATGATCAACCCAGGACCCAGTGTAAGTAAAATTGAAATGGTTAATCTTTGGAACCTCTACGCTTAAGGTTATTTCCTCACCAACTCTTAAATGCCATCCCATATCTGGATCTAAGTAAGAAAAGCCACCTTTTAAAAGTAGGCTAAAAATCAATATATAAAAAAACACCCAAAAAATATGAATGAATTTAAT
>CAYIZC010000103.1:0-2416 GCA_964367805.1 uncultured Gammaproteobacteria bacterium | reverse complement strand
GATTTAGAGACCATCGTACTCTCTCATAGTTAGCTGAGACTCAATTTGCTTGACCGTATCTATTACCACCGATACTACGATAAGTAAACTAGTACCACCAATAGCAAAGGCTTGGACACCGGTAAAGTAACGCATTACTAGAGGTAAAACAGCAATTAAACCTAAGAAAAGAGCGCCGAAAAGTACTATCTTGCGACTAGTTTGGGATAGGTAATCAGAAGTATTTTTTCCCGGACGAATACCAGGAATAAATCCGCCTTGTTTTTGTAAGTTCTCCGCTATCCTGTCTGGATGGAAGACAACTTCAGTATAGAAATAAGTAAAGGCAAATACCATGATAAAGTAGACAACACCGTAGACTAATTGATTATTAAAGACTGCGATCACCCACTGAGCAGTGGAAGCTATCCAAGCAGTTTCGGCATGAATTAGAAACTGAGCTATCATTGAAGGAAACAAGACTACAGAAATAGCGAAAATAATAGGAATAACACCAGCCATATTAACGCGAAGTGGCAAGTGAGTGCTAGTGCCACCAAAAGCTCTACTTCCTCTTATTTGCCGAGCATATTGAATTGGAATATTTCTTTGCCCCTCATTTATAATAACAACACCAACTACAGTAATTATAGTAATTATAGCAAAGCCAATTAGAGTAAATAATTGGGTTTGATCAAAGGTAACAATGATTTGCTGTACCGTTTGGGGTACTGAGGAAACTATACCAGCAAAAATAAGTAAGGAAATTCCATTACCAACCTTTTGCTCAGTAATAAGTTCACCTATCCACATAAGCAATATTGTACCAGCAGTAATAGTAAGTAACATTATTCCCATTTGAAGAATGGCAACTTCACCTAAAATACCAGCCGCACTACGACGAAGAAGTGTAATCATACCGTAAGCTTGAAGAAAACCTAAAGGCACAGTCAGTAATCTAGTCCACATATTAATTTTAGAACGACCAGACTCTTCTTTTTGCATCTCTTCTATCTTTGGCATTATCATCCCTAAAAGCTGAAAGATAATAGAAGAGGTAATATAAGGAGCCACGCCCATCATGATAATGGAAAATGTTTCCATACCACCACCGGAAAACAGATTAAGCATTCCTAAAACTTGATTGGAGGCAAATAAACTCTTTAAAGCCGCTTCATTTACACCAGGAAGAGGAATGTGAGCTAAAAAACGAAAAATTACTAACATGCCTAAGACATATAGTATTTTATTTCGCACCTCTTTGGCCTTCCAAATTTGTTCTAATTTATGAAACATAAAAAATTAATTATTTTATCTGTTCACTTGCGCCAGCACTCATTAAAATGCCAGCAAACTTTACTTTAACTGTTAATTTTTCTTTCTTTCCTAAAATCTTCACTGGCAATTTAGCAGAAGCAATTAGTTTCTTCTCGGCTAATGATTCTGGAGTTACATTATCACCATCCTTAAAATTAGCATTAATATCTTTTAGGCTTAGAACTTGATTCTTCGGTTTAGCTGACTTAAAGCCACGTGACTTTGGGGTCTGCAGTAATTGCTGCTTCATACCTAAGCGCTTTAAACCAGAAACACCTGATCTAGATTTTTGACCATTTAAACCACGGGTACTATAAGTACCGTGCCCAGAGGCATTACCACGACCAACTCGCTTTTTGGCCTTACTTGAGCCTTTGGCTTTTTTTATACTACTTAGTGTTAACATATTGCTTAAGCTTATAATCTAATTTATTTTTTATCTTCACCACTATCATCTTTAGCTACTGTTTCTTCTCTACCCTTAGTGTCTACTCCTTTTTTACCTAATTGTTGACCTTGTTTAGTCTTGGGGTCACGAAGTGTAGCTAAGGCCGCAATAGTACAGCGCGCATTGTTTATTTTATTACTAGTTCCTAAAGTCTTAGAAGTAACGTTATTTATTCCCGCTAGTTCTAAAATACCACGAACGACTCCACCAGAAATCACACCACGACCCTGTTTGGCCGGTTTAAGCATAATCTTGGCTGCTCCTAGTTTATGACGCACTTCGTGAGGAATAGTTTCATTTACTATAGGCACCTTAATCATATTCTTCTTAGCAACGTTAACTGCCTTGTTAATTGCAATAGTTACATCAGAACCTTTTCCTAAGCCGACACCAACGCTACCCTTCTTATCGCCCACAGCCACACAAGCTCTGAAATTCATTCTCTTGCCTCCAGCCATAACACGAGTAACTCTGGCGATTTCTAAAATCTTCTGGCTAAATTCATCGCGAGGATCATTGCCACGGCGAGGCGCGCCTCGACGAGGACCACCACGAAAGGTTTTTTTCTTATCACCGTAGATATCCTTAGCTACAGTTACACCAGCTGAACTTTTTGGGCTCACACTAGGACTAGTTGTCGTTTTTTTATCTTCAGACATATTTTCTTATTTT
>CAYIZC010000102.1:0-2478 GCA_964367805.1 uncultured Gammaproteobacteria bacterium | reverse complement strand
AATAGTATTATTTATGACAATGGCACAAATGTTGGAATAGGAAATACATCCCCTGGATTTAAACTTCATGTTAGTGGTGATGCTTATGCTACTAGTTGGCAGAGTGGATCAGATAGTCGCTTTAAGAAAAATGTTTCAGAAATGGATAATATCTTGCCTAGCGTTATGAACCTACGACCCGTTTCATTTGATTGGGATCAAGAAAATTTTCCAGAAAGAAATTTCTCCGATAAGACAGAGTATGGCTTCATTGCTCAGGAAGTAGAAAAAGAATTTCCATATTTAGTTCGAACAGATAGTGATGGCTATAAATCTCTTATGTACGACAGATTCTCAACAATATTGCTACAAGCGATAAAGGAACAACAAAATGAAATCATTAATCTCAATGAAAGAGTAGATAGATTAGAGGCAGCTTTAATAAAATAAGATACGCAGATGAAAAATATTATATTTTTCAATATCTTGTTAATTAGCACTCTAAGCTTTGGACTTAATTACGATTTTATCTATCTTAAATCAAAGACAGGGAATATCCCTGTCTTTTTTTAGTTTAAGGCTTTAATTAGAGTACAATATATGCGCAGCTAAAACATACTATCCTTGACATTTTGGTCAAAATATTATACAATAAAGGCGATATTAGGCGTGCAAAGTGCACATTTAATACTCGTACTTTAAAAACAAACACAAAAAACTATATATTATGAAAAAAGAAAGATTCCTGACTTTAGGCTTGATTATAATCAGCTTAGTCCTAATTAGTTTTTCCGGCTGCGATAAAGAGCGGGAAATAGAGATCATTATAAAAGCACCGACAGTAGAGCTAGTATCTATAAACGATATCAGTGAAACTGGTGCTATTATAACTGCTCGTATCGCTAACAATGGCGGTAGTAAAATAAGTGAAAAAGGCATAGTTTTAGACGGCTCTAAGAACATTGTTTCTACTTCAACAAATTCTGAGACTACATTTACTATTACAGTTTCAAATTTAGAAGCAGGCAGATCTTATAGCGTGAAAGCTTATGCTAAAAATAGTCAAAAGACTGGCTATAGTAGTAGTCTTGAGTTTAAAACCATTAAAAAAGATGAAGAGCCTGAACCTGATCCTGAGCCTATTTTAAAAATAGAGTCAGCTACAGAGGTAGGGCATTACAGTGCGATCTTAAATGCAAAGATAGATGACATAGTTAAAGTAGATGACTACGCTGTTAGTTTTGAGTACAGTCAAGATGAAAGCTTTGCTAAATCTATAAAAGCAGAGCAAGTATCTAATGCTCAAAACAGTCTTAGCCTTAGCGCTAAGATAGAGGATTTAAGTAGAACCACTAATTACAAGTATCGCCTGAAAGCAGAAAAGAACTCAGGTGAGATACTCTACAGTGATACCACTGAGTTTAGTACCAGTGGTGATAATTTTAGTGTTGAGGGCGCCTATTTCGATAATGTAGCTAGCGATAGTGAAGGTAATATTTATGCGACTGCTCTATTTGAAGATGAATATAAAAATGCTGCAGCTATGGTAGTAAAATTTAGCCCTAAAGGAAATCTTCTTTGGCGTCAAGATGTTATAACTAAAAATAGTGAGCAAACCTTTGGTATAGCTGTTTATAATAATGTTGTCTATGCACAGATAGCAAAAGGCAATATGGGCGAACTTGGTGATTTTGGTAGCTTATCTTTATATGCCTATGACAGTGCTAGCGGTGATATACTTTGGACTACAGTGCTGCAAGCTAACGATGGAGTGGGTTCTGAAGTAGTAATTTCTGAGGATAACTTTATCTACTCCAATGAAGGCTCACAGATTAATAAGCTAGATTTATCAGGCAACATTGTTGCTTCAGTCAAACTCAAGGGCGCTAAAGGTTTTGGCGCTATATCATTTATAGATAACAAAATACTTGCTTCTGGCGGAAGTTTTCATTCAGGAGAGCATCATTCTATGATTTGGGCTATGGATAAAGATTTAAATATTTTATGGTCCCAAGCTGGAACAAAACAAGATATTGTTAGCGCCTCTTATAGTATAGTAAGCTTTCCAGAAAAAAATTTAGTTTTTATATCTGAGGCTCATAAAGCTAATATTACACAGTATGGAAAAAGTTATATATTGTGCTACGAGTATAGTGGCGACAGTCTTACTTTAAAGTGGATGAAATATGTTGATGGCAGTGAAGAAATGAAGTTTATACGAGAAGCCGATAACTTCTATGTATATAATGCAAGATTGCTAGGAGGACTAGATATTGATGGTCCACTGCTATACAACACTAGCGGTGACATTGTATGGAAGTCTTCTGTGCCACAAAGTGGAAACTTGGCTATATTTGGCAATAAGTTATATATGGCACAAGACAATGGTAAATTGTTAATAATAAATAAATAAAAAACAAACCCCTTTTCAAAATGAAAAGGGGTTTTTTAATTAGACCTTTTTTAAAAAAAATAGTATACTGTAGTTATATATAGTCT
>CAYIZC010000101.1:0-2482 GCA_964367805.1 uncultured Gammaproteobacteria bacterium | reverse complement strand
TGGGCCCTTAGCTCAGCTGGCTAGAGCACCTGCTTTGCAAGCAGGGGGTCAAGGGTTCGAATCCCTTAGGGTCCACAAATACGAAAGACTAGAAAATTTTCTAGTCTTTTTTTTATGGCTAATAAGATAAACATGCTAGAATTAGAAAAGAAGCTTAGATTTAACTTAATAAGCTTTTAAAAAAACTATTTAATAATATCTACCCATATGAGAATTGAATACTTACCAGGCATTGTTCCCGGCAAAAAAATAAACTTAAGTAAATTTGAAAACAAAGAGAGATTTCCCTCTCCTGAAACATACTTAGAAAAACTAAAACTTAAATTGGGCAATATTTCAGAAAGACTAAACGCTGAATACGGTGATTTTTTAGACGATAATGCGCAAATTAAAATGGAGGGGGATGATTTGGAATTAAGTGAAACTATAGTAAGGGGGAAAGAGAACTTATGGGCTAGTGATGTGGGTAAAACACGTGAAGAGATGCTTAACTCTCGTGAAAAAAATCCAGCTAATATTGCTGAAATTGCTGCCACTCTCTTATTTGATAAAGTTTTAAATAAAGACTTTATTATCGTACGTGCCTCAACTTATGATGATTATGAAAATGGAGCTGATCAGCTAATTATTGATAAACAAAGTGGGGCTGTTATTTGTGGTTTAGATGATGCTATTTTAGGTGAGAGCTTAAAAGATACTGGTGAAAAAAAAGCCCTTAAAATTGATAAGAAAATGAAAAAAGGTGGTGCTCAAATTAAGTACGGCGCTACGGTTAATCAAGGTGTTTTAGAAAGAAGGAGTTTAAACAATGTCCCTATATTCTATTTCAACTTAGCTAAAAATGAGATGAATAAAATATTAAGCTCACTTAGCTCTGATAATCTAGAAATTACTTCAGAAGAGAAAAAGGTATATACCAAACTAATTAATTCCCTACTTGATCAAAGCAATAAATACCAGGAAGATGCTGACTTAAACCCTAGATTAAAGAATAATATCCACAAATTCCAACCTTCACTAAATAAAATGAAGGACTATCTAGGAGAGCTTGAAGCCAACTAAGTTATCTATTTTTTTATTAAAGTAAACTTAAGATAAGCATATTTTTCTTATTTTTTAAAAAAAAGGAAGTTTTTTTATCTTTGCTAAAAGGCTAGTTAGTGATAAGATTAAAACATGTTAAAACAAACAAACAAACTGTTAATCATTGATGGTAACGCCTTAATTCATCGTAGTTTCCATGCCCTGCCACCCAGTCTTAGAACAAAGGATGGTGTTTTGGTAAACGCTGTTTATGGCTTTAGCTCATTTTTGCTAAGTGCCATTATTGAATTTAAGCCTAAATTTGTAATCCTTACCCTGGATATGGCGGGGCCAACTTTTAGACACAAAACCTATAAGGAATATAAGGCTACTAGAGTGAAAGCTGCTGATGAGCTATACGATCAGATCCCCTTGGTAAAAGAAGTGGCCAAGTCTCTTTCTATTCCAATTTTTGAAAAAAGCGGCTTTGAAGCTGATGATCTAATTGGCTCCTTAAGTCTTCAAGCGGAAAATGAAAAAGATTTAGAAGTTATAATTGTAACCGGCGATCTTGATACCCTACAGTTAGTTAGTCCTCAAACCAAGGTTTATACTATGAGTCGTGGCCTTAGTGATAGCGTCATCTATGACATTGCTAAAGTGAAAGAACGATACTCTCTTAGCCCAAATCAAATTATTGACTACAAGGCTTTAGCTGGTGACCCTAGTGATAACATCCCTGGAGCAAAGGGCATAGGGGCAAAAACCGCTACTGAACTTTTACTCAAACATAAAAGTATTAAAGGGATTTACCAAGCAATAGAGAGTGACACTTTAGAAGCAAAACCCAGAACTAAAGAACTTCTTATCGCCTCAAAGGATAATGTTATACTTAGCTATGAACTGGCCACTATTGATTGCAAAGCTCCCATCACTCTATCCTTAGAAGAGGCTGAATTTAAAATAACAAACATAGAAGGAGTTTTAAATCTTTTCCAAGAATTTCAATTTAAATCTCTTTTAAATAAACTAAAACAATTAAGTGGCGATAACCTTAACGCTAAAAGTGAGGCCCTTTTTGAATCTGCCCAAAACTCCGGAAAGAAAAAAGCGACAAAAAAAATAGTAGCTCCTAGTCATAAGTTAGTTGAAAGCTCAAAAGATTTAAAAGAATTAGTTTCCACCTTAGAAAAACAAGAGTTTATTAGTCTAGGTTTAGAACTTGACAATAAGAACTTAAAGCCTATCGCTCTAGTTTTTTTAGCAGCCAACAAAAGCTACTACCTCCCTTATGAGAAATCTACTTTAAAGGAAGTAAAAGGTATTTTAGAAAATAAAAATATTAAAAAAACTGCCTACGATCTAAAATTAATTTTTGAAAAATTAAGTGAAGATAAAATAATTTTAGCTGGTATTTATTTTGATATCTTAGTTGCCGCCTATCTAATTAATCCTGGCA
>CAYIZC010000100.1:0-2488 GCA_964367805.1 uncultured Gammaproteobacteria bacterium | reverse complement strand
ATATGAAGGTGCAAAACTGGTACTTGCGTGATGCTAACTGGTCACCTGATTGGCCGACCTCAGCTCGCCAAATTCAAGAAATTTATCATGGTGAGAGTAAGGCTATCTCCCAAGCCGCCCCAGATTTTAGCGGTGTAATAGGTATTACTCCTCGCTTTGTTTCTGATTTATTGGAACTAGTTGGTGATATAGAGGTAGATGGAAAAATATATACACCAGAAAATTTACAGGAACTATTACAATATAGTGTAGAGGTAGATTATATAGAGCAAGACATTTCTCAATGGGATAGAAAACAAGTGATAAATGACTTGCTAGAAGAACTTAAAAATAGATTATTAAACTTAGCAACTAGTCGTTTACTAGATTTGTTTGATATTTTAGAAAATAATAGTAGAAGTAAAGACTTGCAGTTATATTTCAATAACCCTGCCTGGCAATCTTTGGTAAATGAATTAGGCGCTAGTGGGGAAGTTATTAATCCTGCTAAGGATTACCTCTTGGTAGTCGATGCTAACTTAGGAGCCTTTAAGAGCGACTCAGTTATGATAAAAGATATAGATTATAGGTTAGACTTTCAGGGCGCTAAAGCTAAGTCTTATCTCAATCTCGCCTACAAGCACGAGGGTGGCTTTGATTGGCGAACAACCCGTTATCGCAGTTACACACGCGTCTACACCCCTCTGGGAAGCACCTTAAACAGCATTAAGGCGCAAGGAGCCTTAAACTTAGAGGCTGAGTCTATTAATTCCTATGATGACCTAAACTTACAAAAAACTGTTTTTGGCTTTTTCTTTAGTCTTGAGCCAGGCACAGCAGGTTCACTTAAGTTAGACTATGACTTAGCGCCGGGACTAATTAATAAAAGTGAGATGGATAACTATAGTTTAGTAGTTCAAAAGCAAGCCGGAAGACGAACTAATAGTTTCCAAGCCACTATAGAAGGAGAGATATATAGACGTTCGCTTGATACTGACATTATTATTCCTTAAAACTATGCAAACAGAGGCAGAAAAATATTTAATTAATATTTTAAAAAAATTAGTCTTAGCGACTAAAGATAGTCTTGAGATTATTAATTTAGGGGCGGCTAAAAGCACAGTGATAGAAGATGCTCTTCTTAAAACCAAGCGAGACTTTATCTGCGATCGCAGTGATATAGAAGATTGTGCTATAGATAAGCCTTATGTAAAAAATTCCTATATCTCATCGCTGGAAGACATGAGTCCAATTTCTAGTAATACCTATGATCTCGCCTTTGCCAATTTTGTTATGGAGCATATAGAGGATGAAAATAGAGTAGCACATGAAACTAGAAGGATAATGAAAAAGGGGGGCTCTATAGTTTTAAGCCTATCTAATCCCGAGGCTCCTGAATTTATATTAGCTAAGTTAACACCAACTTCCTTTCATCAGTGGTTTAGAAAAAAAGGAAACGACAGTGCTTATCCGGTAAACTATGCCTATAAGACCATTCCTAATTTTATCAATATTATGGAAAAAAATGGCTGGAGCTTGAAAGAGAAAAAATATTTTCCCGCTACTTATAGCTATCTTCACCGCATCCCTATTATTAATCTTTTAAGTCTGGGCTATGATAAGCTCATAGCTAGCCTGGCTATAAATAAATACTTAGGTCATGTGGTTTGCCACTTTGAGGCAAAATAGCATTTAAAATTAAAGAATAGAAAAAACCCTGGAAAACTTTTTGTTTTATCCAGGGTTTGTTTTTTTAAGCTACACTTTATGTGAAATAGAAAAGGAGGAAAACTAAGATAAGGAAATAATAGCTAGCTCGAAAGATTAAAAACTTTTCTCTAGCTCCATACCAGTGATAGACTATGGAGATAAGGCCGGCGATAAGAGCCAGCAAACAAAAAAAGAAATTATTATGACAGGCTAGTAAAACTCCAGCTAGAAGTAGGGCTATAGACAGGACAGAGAGAAAAAAGCGACTAAGCTCACGTTTTCCCAGTATAATGTCAGCTGTTATCATAATTAAAAAGGAAAGTGCGAAAAGTATAAAGAGATATGAACTTTCTTCTTTTTCCTTAACCAGTGAAATTAGAGAAAGTCTATTGGTCTCAGTTTTGTAAACTAGAACTAATCTATCATAGCGCACTAGTTTTTTAAATATCGGTAGATATTTCTCTACTCTACTTTCTTCACCAACAACTATTCTTTCATTGGGTTTATCTATAGCAAGACCGGCTTTGCCTATATAGTTAATGGCGGCCCTATCTATTATTACGTCATTTTCGCGTGTATCTTCGGGGGCTACTAAGAAGTAACGCCCAATTTCATCTTCTTGGATTTTAAATATTTCTCCCTGGGACATAATTTGCTTGCCCGGTCCAAGTGCGAGTAATAAAACTACAAGGCTTAAAATTCTTTTCATGATGCTAATTTTTTTTGGTTTATTCTATTTTCAATGATCTAAAGCTTCAAAAAATTATATAATAAATTTAGATTTCTGTCAATAATAATG
>CAYIZC010000099.1:0-2542 GCA_964367805.1 uncultured Gammaproteobacteria bacterium | reverse complement strand
CAATTATAGATAACGTAATTAAAAACAACTCCAAAGACTCTGGTATTTTTTTAAATGAAACTAAGACAGTTAAAAACATCCCTTCTATTAATAACTCGTTTTCAACTAACCGTTTTGGCTTAAACCCTAGATACCTTTTTGATAACTTTGTGGTAGGAAGAGGTAATGAATTGGCTCATGCCGCTTGTTTGGCGGTTGTAAACAATTTAGGCAAGTCTTATAACCCTTTATTTATATATGGTGGTGTGGGTTTAGGTAAAACTCACTTAATGCAAGCCATTGGTAATGCTTTAGCCGCTAAAACAGATAAAATTTTATATACTACTAGTGAGAAGTTTACTAATAACTATATTCAAGCTGTCACTGGTGGTAAGGCTAAGGAATTTAAAAATTTATACCGCAATGTTGATGTTTTGTTAATTGATGATATTCAATTTATGGGTGGAAAAGACGGTACTCAAGAAGAGTTCTTCCATACTTTTAATGAATTACAACAAAATGATAAACAAATTGTTCTTACCTCAGATAGACCACCAAAATCTATACCCGCTATTGAAAAAAGATTAATATCTCGATTTGAATCTGGAATGGTTGCTGATATTGGAAAACCAGACATTGAAACTAAGGTGGTTATTTTAGAAAATAAATCCTTAGAGAAGGGTCTTAAGCTAGAAAAAGATGTTTTAATTTACATAGCAGATAATGTAAAGAATAATATTCGTGAACTTGAAGGAGCTTTAAATAAAGTTATTGCTTATCACCAGCTTAAAAACATTGAACCAAGTATAGATACCGTAAAGGAAGTTTTAGGTGACTTTATTTCCAATATCCAATCAAGGTCTATGTCTGCAAAAGACATAATCGAGATAGTGGCTAAGTTCTATAATATTAGTAATAAGGATATTATAGGCAGTAGTCGAAAAAAGGAATTAGTTAATCCTAGGCAGGTTGCAGTTTACCTTATTAGAGAAGAATTGGGTTCATCATATCCTTCTATAGGAAATGAATTAGGAGGAAGAGATCATACCACCGCCATGCATGCTTACAACAAAATCTTAAATGAGGTTAAAAATGAAAATAATGAAAGATTAAAACAAGAAATAAACTCAATTAAGCAGTTATTTAATCAGACTTATTAACAGATATCTGGGGATTAGTCTGTTAGGAAATTATTTTAAGCTTGTTAATTTAAAATACTAAGATGTTGATAAGTCCAAAAATAGTAAATTATCAACAAGTTGTTAAAAATAATACCCAAAGCATCAAGTGTTTTATCAACAGCAAAATGAGCAAAAAGCCCAGCAAATTGATTGAATACTTAATAATTTAATACTTATCCCCTCCCTTATTGTTATTATTACTTATATTCTATATAAATTAATAATATAATAACTTATATAAAAATATGAAATTTATCTCACTACAAGAGAATTTAAAAAGAGGTTTAAATATAGTTGGTCATGCAACTATAAAAAATGTTAACCTTCCAATTTTAAATAATATCCTAATTAAAACCATTAATGGAAATATTGAACTTACTGGAACTAATCTAGAGATAGGAATTAAACATACGCTAAGGGGTAAGATTGAAAAAGAAGGTGAGTTCACTGTTGATTCAAAACTAATAACAGATTATGTGAATTTGTTAAGCAGTGGTGAGAGAATAGAAGTGGAGGAGAAGAATAAAGAATTGAAAATTAAAGCATCTAATTATAAAACAAACATAAAAGGCGAGGAGGCTAAAGATTTTCCACTTATACCAACTATAAGTGAAGATACTTCCTATGTGGTTGATTTAAATGATTTTAAAAAATCATTATCACAAGTAGTTTTTGCAGTCTCAAATAGTGAAAACAGAGTAGAGTTAACTGGTGTTTTATTCACTTTTCATGAAAAAATACTTAGCTTAGCAGCAACTGATAGTTATCGTTTAGCGGAAAAACAAGTTAAAATAAAAAGCGCTGATCTTAAAGATGATAATGTTGTTATTGTGCCCTCTAAAACTATTTTAGAATTATTAAGAATTTTAAATAATTTTAATTTTGAAGATGGTGTAGATAGTGGAAATGAAATTAAAATTAGTATTTCTGATAATCAAATTCTTTTCACCTTCGATTCTGTTAGTTTGATTTCTAGATTAATAAATGGTCGTTACCCAGACTATAAGCAAATTATTCCTAGTAAGAGTATTACAGAAGTTAAGGTTGTAAAAAGTGAACTTGTAAGAGCGGTTAAAGCGGTTGCTCTTTTTTCCAAAAGTGGAATAAACGATATTACTATGGTTTTTTTAAAAAATAAAATATCACTATCGTCATTTTCAGGTGCAAGTGGCGAAAGTCAGGCTGATGTTTTAGCTCAAATAGATGGTGAGGAGAATGAAATAACTATTAATTACCGATATCTCTTGGATGGATTAAATAATATAGATGGTGAAAATGTGATAATAAAAGTTTTAAATAATAATACACCTTGTTTAATTAAACAAGAAAATAGTGATGATTATTTATACATTGTTATGCCTATTAAGCAATAAGATTTAAAT
>CAYIZC010000098.1:0-2607 GCA_964367805.1 uncultured Gammaproteobacteria bacterium | reverse complement strand
GGCTGTATTTACTCCAGCATAAGAGCCGATAGCTGCTGAACCTTTTATATCTAATTTATTTTTTGGAGTACCAGTATTAATACCTACATTACCAGCACTATTTACAAACACTCCTTCATTGCCACCATCACCACTTAACCAAAAATTATTTAAACGAATATTTTGAGTAGCGCTATGGCTACCAAGATTGTCACCCTCACCAGCCCCACTAGGCCAAGCAGTTATACAATTGGCGCCAATACAAAAGCCATTACCTTTAATATTGCCATCTACTTCTAATCTTTGGGAAGGATTATTATTTCCTATGCCAATGTTACCTCTAATATAGACCACATCACCGGTATCTCCTAGATTTAAAACCTTAGCAAAGACATTATTCGGGCTAGTGAATATAAAAACAGACGCTACAAAAAGAACAGCTAAAAAGTAGCTCTTCTTATTTTTTTTAAAACTTATTTTTTTAGTCATAAAGCTAAAAATTCACAATCTATTTATAAGACTGTTATCACTTAATAAAGTATATCATTTTTAAAAGCAGCTCGCAATAAAAATTTGTATTATTTCCCCACTAGGTAGGCCATATCATTTATACTGTCTAACCAAGGCGAATATTTAATATCATCTAACTTGGGATAGAAAATCATTTTTATAAACACCTGTCTCTTGTCGCCCTTAAACTTTATTGTTTGCCGGGGCTTAATTTTTTCTAAATTATCTAATGAGTCTCCTAGATATATCCCTACTAAATTATCAGAAAACTTCTTTTCAAAATAACTCTCGCTACTATCTAGAGAAAGACTGAGCTCTTTTACAAGAGCCTCATAGACTGAGTAGTTCTTATTATTAATATTCTTTGAAACAACGGCTCTTTCTCGGCTGTTATCGAAACCATAGTCTCTAAAAACTAGAGCCTTGTTTCTATTTCCCAATAAAAATATTTCTATTTTCTTATCTTTAAAGTTATAGCCAGCTATTTTTTCTCCCTTTAAGCTAGCTAGAAGTTGCGGGCTAAGATCTATCGCTCCTTTAATATGACTTGTCCCATTTTGCCACAACTTAATTAATTTATTTGCCCCCTTTTCTTTACTCAAAATATACCAAGTAGACTCACTTCCCTCTCCTTGTTTAAAAATGTGCGCTAAAAAGCCGCCGTCCATAGCATTTATTTTAAAGAATTTGGAAATATCGTAAAGCTCACCTTCTAGGTAATGATAGGCGATTCCCTCATAGCCACTATAGAGGATTATAAAATTATTATCATCTCCACCTACTGCAAGCCTTCCGCCTCCTTTGCTATGTTTAGTTACAATACTCTCTTTGCTCTTGCTATCTATAATGGGGTTATACTTGTTATTATTGTTTAAAAAATAAGCATAAACTCGCTCTTCGCTTCCCTCTTTAAAAAGAAAGGAGGCTACTTTTTTTTCATCTAAAGTGCTTATACTAGCTGCTAAAATATTTTTTCCTAATAAGTCTTTTGGTAGTGGTTTGGGTAAAGAGTCTAGATTATTTAAAGAGCTAGGTAAATTAATTTCAACAAAATTACTATTTTCCAAAGAGGTCTCCTCAAGACTAAAGCTATAGAGTGGGGGAAAGCTTAGGGCAGAAATGTTTTCATCTAGCTGCATGTCTGTTCTGCCTTCATCTAGATAGACAGTAGAGGAATAGCCATCGCCAAAACTAGACCAAGCTCTACTCTCTAGATTTGTTACTTCAGTCTTTTCATCTAAAACTTCATTATCTAAACTACCCCTTGTCTCAATATAGGCAGTGCTATGGCTAGGTAAATTATTGCCAGATACTTCATCGCTACTACTTTTGGAAGTACTTATCGCCTGAGCTATATGCGGTATTTTATTTAAATCCATTAAGACTGCACTAAGCAATATGTAGATAAGAAGGCTAAGGACTGTAAGGGCAACAGACTCTTTGCCTATTCTTTGCCACCAATCCTTTTTCTTATTTTTTTTTGGTGCTTGCCTAGTTTTCTTTTTATTTGTAACCGCAGCCATAATTTAATTATTTAAGAGAGATAAAAACAAAACTCTTAAACTACTACCTCACCACCATCTCACCGATTTCTCCTTTGTCAGCATGACCTGGGGTAATACAGCGAAAAGCGTAGGTCCCAGATTCACTAGGAGCTTTAAATAAAATACCTTTTGTTTGATTTGGTCCCACTAAAACAGCTAAGGCTGAAAGGCTAGGATCATCGAAGGTGATAGTATGGACACCGCCATCCTTAGATGAAAAGGAAATAAATGTTGCTGTATCAGGACTAGTTGTAAAAGATTTAGGACTAAAGGAGTCTTCCCTTATTTCTATATTAATACTTTCCTCAGGCAAGTCATCTTCTACTAAAAAAGTAGTTTGATGAGGTGCCTCAGGACTCATAACGGCTGCATCGTTTCTTGCAACGCTACCTGTCTCAGTTAAGACCTCTCCACCTGTAGTAACTGGGCTTGCTCCTGGAGCAACAATAAAAGCATTCTCCCTATCTTCTACGTCTACACCCTCATAGTCTCCCCTACTTAAATCTAACTCTGCATTATTTTCCTCTAGCACCTCATTGTTTTGTGGCTCTTTTCTATCTATTAAAATAAATAC
>CAYIZC010000097.1:0-2614 GCA_964367805.1 uncultured Gammaproteobacteria bacterium | reverse complement strand
AAATATGTCTGATAATAAAAAATTAATTATTCGTAATTCTACTGCTGAGTTTCTTATTTTTAGTTCTCAAAAAGGTGAAGACGGAATTGAAGTAAGAGTGGAAGATGAAAATGTTTGGTTGACGCAAAAGCTGATAGCCAAGCTTTTTGACGTGACAATTCCAACTATAAATGAACATTTAAAGAATATATTTGAGACAGAAGAATTAAGTGCAGATTCAACTATTAGGAAATTCCTAATAGTTCAAAAAGAAGGTAATAGACAAATAAAACGTAATATAGATCATTATAATTTAGAGGGCATTATTTCTGTTGGATTTAAGGTTAATTCGCAAAGAGCAGTTGATTTTCGTCGTTGGGCAAATCAGGTCTTAAAACAATTTGCTGTACGTGGCTATGTGCTTGATGATGTGCGTTTAAAAAATGGGGCTTATTTAAATAAGCAATATTTTAAAGATTTAATATTAGAAATTAGAGACATTCGAGAGAGTGAAAGGAATTTTTATCAACAAATTACGGATATTTATTCTACTGCTTTAGATTATGACTTAAATTCTTCAACAACTAAGAAATTTTTTGCTAATGTCCAAAATAAACTACATTTTGCTACTTGTGGTAATACGGCCGCTGAAATTATTATGGATAGAGCAAGTTATAAAATAAGCAATATGGGCCTCACTACTTGGAAGAAATCTCCAGAGGGAAAAATTTTAAAATCAGATGTCATTATTGCAAAAAATTATTTAAATAAAAAAGAGATAAAATTTTTAAATAGAATTGTTACCATGTATCTTGATTATGCTGAGAATAAAGCAGAGAAAGGTATTCCTATGACTATGCATGATTGGGCTGAAAAACTAGACGCTTTTTTGAAATTTAACAATGAAGATATTTTGAAAAACGCAGGTAAGGTGAGCGCTGAGGTGGCAAAATCTTTTGCGGAAAGTGAATTTGAAAAGTATAAACCAATTCAAGATAAGCTGTTTGAATCAGATTTTGATAGAGAGGTTAAAAAGATTTTAAAAAATAATATTTAGTTGTTTGCTTTGGTCAAAAAAGTTCGGAAGCTGTCCCTGTATGCGAGCAGCGTTATTAAAACACCTGTATTTACAGGTGTTTTTTGTTTATTGAAAAGATTTAATAAGCCTATTAAGAGTAAGCAGGCCTACTTTTCTATACTGTCTAATTTTTTCTTGGGCGTATATTCAACTTTACAAGTCAAGTTTGATTTAACATTGGATATCACTGGTAAGAGATGGTTTAGAACCTGCTCAGCGGTCATTTTAAATTTATTACCTTTAGCAGAGATCTTAAACCAAGAGTCCTTGTCACGAAAATATTTCTCCGTGAATTTCTCCGAGCCTATAGATATTATATAACTATCATTAGTTAATTTCATATTATAGCTATTATAGCAAAATTAAGAAATAAATAAATAATTTATATTCATTGATATGCTTAAATCTGTATCTTGAGCGTTTATTTAAAAATATGCATTCACAGGTTTTTCTTCGTCTGTTCTTTACGCTCATCTTAGTGTAGCGTCAATTATAAAATGGATGAGGGTATTCTATTGAGCACTGCCTCTTATTATGATATTATATAAGCAATAGAGCTTAATACTTTATTATTCTATTAATGCTAAAAATATGAAAAAAGAAGTTAAATTAGTTGTTTTAGCTATATCAATTATCCTTGCCTTTACCCTAATATTTTTTTTAGTGAACAAGTCTCAGGAAGAGTTAGTGGAAAATGATGTTGAGGATAGTTCTGTAATTAGTCTTGATAATTGGAATAAGACGCATGATGGCTTGTTTGCAGTCTCAGGAGAGTTTGTTTGTCTGCCGCCAAAAGATGAGAGTAAGCCACATGATGACTTATGTGTGTTTGGCCTAAAAGATGGAGACAACTACTACCGCATACTAGCTCCTAGTGAAGGTGAAAATAACTTTGTAAATAAAATACAAAAAGGACAAAAAATTGAACTGAGTGGAAATTTAATAGAAGAAGAAAGTGAGATGTATAAAACACTAGGCACTATAGAAGTAGTTGGGGTAAGGTTTTTAGAGACAGATAAGGAGGATATGGAAAGCTCGCTTCCAGATAGCTTTAAAGCTGATTATATTTCTTTTTCCAATTATAATTTAGGAGTACACTTAGCTTCCAATTATCCTCATTTAGAGTCATGGGTAGAAAATGGTGAGATAGAGTGTCAGGAGACTCCTTTAGAGTCAAGTTTGCCTTTACGAATACGTAAAAGAGAGTTAAATGGTAGAAAGTATTGTATAGCAGCATCAAGTGAAGGGGCAGCGGGATCAGTTTTTACCCAACATTCCTATAGCACCGTAGTAGAGGACAAGGTTTATGTGCTTAATTTTTTAGCGCGCTATGTAAATTGTGGCAACTATCCGGAAGAGGAACTAGTTGAGTGTGATAAAGAAAGAAGAGTTTTTGATTTAGATAGTTTAGTAGACGAAGAGATAGAGAGAGTAATAGATTAGAATCTATTTAACTACATTGATTTAAAACACCCCTTCTGGGGTGTTTTATTGTGTATTAATTAATTTGTCTGTAAATATTGTTGAGCAGGCTCTTTTATTGTGATATTATATAAG
>CAYIZC010000096.1:0-2650 GCA_964367805.1 uncultured Gammaproteobacteria bacterium | reverse complement strand
GACTAATAAAATTAATAATTCTATTCTTTTGATAAGTGTTGAAGAATAAAAACCAAGCAGAGCTAAAGATAATAATACTGGAAAGACCTATTACTAAAAAATATTTGAAATTAAAGCCAGCAGCAATTATTAAAACTAACCAAATGCCTAACAAGATAACCGCGGAACCAAAGTCAGGTTGTGCCATGACTAAAATAGTTGGTATCAAGGTATAGGCCAGAGATGTTAAAAAATGACGGAGAGTTTTAACCTTAGTTGCCAAATAAGCAAAATAATCTGCTAAAAATAATATTACCACTATCTTAATAAACTCTACTGGCTGGATAGAAAAACCACCTACACTAAACCAACCCGTAGTGCCCCGATTTGTTTCACCAAACATCAAAACAGCAATAAGAACTAATACTCCTCCCCAGAATATATAACGATTAAGACTTCTTAGAAAATAATAATCTACAAATGAAAAAGCGACTAATAAAACTAGTCCCGCTCCGGCAAAAAGTATTTGCTTTTTAAAATTTACTAAATCCAAATCTCCTCTCCCCAAAGACACGCTGTATATTTCTATTAAACCAAAGGAAATGAGTAAGACCAAAGAGGCAATAATCAACCAATCAAAATTCTTAAAATGTTCTCTTAGGCGACTTAACATAGGCTAATAGACAATATCTTGATATTTCAAATAAACTGAGTCACGAACTATGTTTACGTGGGGGACGATTTTAACTTGATTAACAGAGCTCAAATCTCCGGGCCACGATAATTTTACCGTCCGCTTTTCATTAGTCCTAATATTTTCACCATAATATTTTTGCACACCGATAAGTTTGCTACCAGAGAAAAATAAGATATCAAAGTCAACCCTATAATAACTATAAGGAGTATCGTTAAAAAGTGTAAATTCTAGACTGTTTAACTTTAAATTTTCTGACAAGCCGCTTTTCGCAGCTGAGAAAAAATTAACATCGCTGAATTTAAAATTAATTCGTTCTTGATAAAAACTGGGCCAGTTTGGTATTTCGCGGCGATTAATACGACTCCAAAATATATCCTCTATCTTAAATGTAATATTATCTAAACTTAATAAATCTGCTCCAAGTTCAATTAACTGTTTTTCTTGCGATGGTAAAATAAAATCATTACCACATTTAATCACCTTGGCATTCTGATAGAAGCAGTAGTCAAAGTTAGACCAAAAATTATCATTCTCATTTACAAGCGCTACACTAAGGTCGTAATAACTACCTGACTTAAAAACCACTGCTGAGCCAATTTTCATTTCCGAAACAACATTGCGTGGTGACATTACCTGGTGCTCCAATTGATTATCAATTGGCTCACTCATAAAGTATATTATGTAAGCGTAAGTTGAGTATATAAAAAAGAAAGCTGAGATCAAAATTAAAAAAATTGTAAGCAAGCGCGTCATAAGAGACCTGTTCTCTGACAACCAAAGACCAATGTTCATTTGCCTAACACTAACGCCGCTTAAATCATCAAACTTTCTGAGTTTTTCATCCAACTCATATTTATCTTTAGACATAGACTATGCTATAATATTTTTAGATATAAACTAAACTTATGTTTATATAATAACACATATTATCTTATTATAAAATAAAATTTAAATATAATTACTATGAAAATGAATGACATTCCTTTAAGTGTGCCTCGACAAAAAAAGGCAGAGTTTAAAAAAAACATGAAACTTCTTACAGCTGAAACCGGTAACTTGTTCCTTATTGCCGGTGATCAAAAACTAGAGCACTTAAACAGTGACTTCTATGGACCTGGAATTGCCAAAGAAGATGCCTATCCACAACACCTCTTCAATATTACTAAACATTCTGCTGGTGGAGTTTTGGCTAGCCACTTGGGAATTATTTCTCAATACGGAAATGATTATCCTGATTTAACATATATAGTTAAGATCAATGGAAAAAGCAATTTAGGTGACAATGAAGCTAAGGATTCTAGTGTTCCCCTCTGGAGCGTGGCTGATGTCTTAAAGTTTAAAAAAGAAAGCTCCCTTAAAATCGCTGCTATTGGCTACACTCTATATCTTGGTGGCAAATATGAAGCCCAGATGCTAAAGGAAGCTGCTTCAGCCATCTTTGAGGCTCATCAAGCTGGTTTAGTAACAGTTTTATGGATGTATCCCCGTGGCAAAGGAATAAAGGAGGAGGATATTCACACTATTGCCGGAGGAGCCGGGGTAGCCGCTTGTCTAGGAGCTGATTTTGTTAAGATAAAATATCCCTACCAAGCCAAAGATAAGAAAAAAGCAGCTAAAGACTTTAAAGAAGCAATAATTGCCGCCGGTAAAACTAAGGTTATTTGTGTTGGTGGTGCCAAGCAAAGTGCTAAAAGCTTGCTCTCATTTTTAAACTCACAACTTAAAGTAAGTGGTAGTGCTGGCCTTGCTATAGGTCGCAATCTTCACCAAAGAGCCCCTGAAGAAGCTTACCGGCTCGCCAAGGCTATAAGTGCCCTTATCCTTAAAGACGCCACCCTAGCTCAAGCTACTAAAATCTATGAAAAGAAAGCTAAGTCAGTAAGTAAAAAGAAAACTAAAGCTAAGTTGCTCGGTTTATTCTAAAAACTAAAATGATTTTCTAGAATAATTATAAGTGCTAAATCTAAGTATTTA
>CAYIZC010000095.1:0-2730 GCA_964367805.1 uncultured Gammaproteobacteria bacterium | reverse complement strand
ATATTGTATGTTAAATGAGATAGATAAAAAAAATAAAGCAGATAGTTTTTACATAACCACCACCTTGCCTTATATAAACTCAGAGCCACATATTGGTTTTGCAGCCGAAATTATTAAAGCTGATGTTATTGCGCGTTATATGCAAAAACAGGGAAGTGAAGTCTTCTTTAATACTGGTACTGATGAGCATGGTTTAAAAATATATCAAAAGGCGCAAGAAATGGGCTTAGCTATCGCAGATTATTGTGATACCTATTCCGCTAAGTTTTTACCCCTAAAAGAAAAGCTAAATCTCTCTTATAACAACTTCATTAGAACCACAGACGAGGCTCACATAAAAGCAGCGCAAGCTTTCTGGCTTAAATGTCTAGAGTCTGGTGATATTTATAAAAAGAAATACGAGCTTAAGTATTGTGTTGGTTGTGAAATGGAAAAAACTGATTCAGAGCTAGAAAATGGTCATTGCCCCTATCATCCGGGAAAAGAGCTGGAGCTAATTGCAGAGGAGAATTATTTTTTTAGATTTTCTAAATACCAAGACAGGCTTTTAAAACTCTACCAAGATAATCCTAGTTTTGTTTTACCAAGTTCAAGACTAAAAGAAATTACGAGCTTTGTTTCCTCGGGGCTAAAAGATTTTAGTATCTCACGTCAAAAAGATAAGATGCCCCATGGCATAGCTGTGCCCGGGGATGATACCCAGGTTATGTATGTTTGGTTTGATGCTTTAGTCAATTATATCTCAGCCTTAGGTTGGCCTGATAACTTAGAAAATTTTGATAAATTTTGGCCCGGACTCCAGGTTTGTGGCAAAGACAACCTAAGACCACAAGCAGCAATGTGGCCTGCTATGCTTATGTCAGCCGGAATAACTCCAGCTAAACAAGTTTTAGTTTTTGGTTTTTTAACCATAGGTGGAGCCAAGATTAGTAAGAGTGCCGGCAATTCGGTTGATCCGATAGAATTAGTTGATATGTTTGGTAGTGATGCTCTGCGTTACTATTTATTATCAGAAATATCTACTTTTTCAGATGGCGATTATTCTTTAGATAAATTTAAAACTCGTTATAATGCCGATCTTGCAAATGGTTTAGGTAACCTTAGTTCTCGTCTCGCTAACTTACTAGAGAAAAATGAAATAGAGACTAATCTCAAGGTGGATCTAAGCACTGAAGCTGCCAAAACGCTCCAAAAAGAAATTGCCAAGGCGATGGAAGCTTATCACTTCAACGAAGCTTTGCAGGCTATCTGGAGAGGCATTGCCCTAGCCAATGAAGAACTAAGTCGCAAGACTCCTTGGAAGTTAAGTGATAAGACTGAAATAGCAGAAATTCTCATTCCTTTAGCCCAGACAGTTTTAAATATCGCCTACTTCCTAGAGCCATATTTACCACATACAGCTAAAGAAATTAAAGAGCAGTTTGAATCTAATAAAATTAAAAAAGGAGAGGCTTTATTTCCTCGCCTAAAATAATATGTCTATACTAGATATCATACTTATCACACTACTAGCGCTATCAGCTTTTAGTGGCCTTAGAAAAGGCTTAATTCGCTCCTTGGGTAGTATTATTGCCCTTATTTTAGGAGCCTATATTGCTAGTAATTTTTATCTCAACTTCCAGATCTGGACAAGTCAGTGGGTAAATATTAATGAAGCAACGGCCAAAATACTAGCTTTTATTCTACTATTTATTATTGCTAGTCGCGCTATAGCTTTAATATTCTATCTACTGGAGAAGACTTTTAACATGTTAGCCATAATCCCGGGTAGTAAATATATTAATAATATTTTAGGGGGAGTTTTTGGCTTACTTGAGGGGGCTTTATTTCTAGGACTCATCTTCCACGTTAGCTCTCAATATATTCTATTTGACGGACAGTTTTTTAATATCTTAAGCGAATCTTTTGTGATTCCTTATTTAACTAGCTTTGTTGATCTTATTTTACCTATTTTACCCAAAGCAATAGGAGCAATACAAAGTTTTCTATAATATGACAACTATTTTATACGACCCTGAAGAAAAAAAGATAAGTAAAGAGGATTTTAGAGTTTTAATAGATCATCTTCGCTTGGGAAATGTGGCTATTTTGCCCACCGATACCATTTATGGTTTTAGCTGTGTGGCCACCATACCACAAGCTATTACTAAGATCTCTAAACTTAAAAACAGACCTAACGATAAGCCATATATAGTACTAGTATCTAGTATTGCTATGGCTAGGCGTTATGCCTATTTAGACCCTAAAACTCTAGAGCTAGCCAAGGAAATTTGGGAAAAAGATGAGCCCACTTCTTTAGTTTTAAAAGCAAAGGATAAATTACCTGACAGACTCCTAAGTAGGGAAGGCGGTATTTCATTACGTTTGCCAAAATCAGATTTATTAATTAAAATAATAAGGAGCCTGGGTTTGCCCTTAGTCTCTAGTAGTTTAAATATTTCCGGCAAGTCTTATATAGATGATTTAAGCAAGCTAGATAAAATCTATGGCCCTCAGCTAGAAAATGTAGTACTTCTAGACGCCGGTCAAACTAAGATTAAGCCAGTATCTAAAATTTTAGACATTCGCAGTGGCGCAATGAAGCAAATCCGTTAAGGCTAAATTAAAAAAATATTTAAATTTAAATATGAAAAATAATTCTTTTTTTGCTAAAGCATCGTCTTATTTATTTATCTCCCTACTTTTACTAGGGATATTTTCTATCGGTTTTTATATTGGGAATAATAATAG
>CAYIZC010000094.1:0-2776 GCA_964367805.1 uncultured Gammaproteobacteria bacterium | reverse complement strand
TTGAAAAAATTACCCCAGCTCGTCATCGCTGGATTTTTAGTCATGACGGAGTGAGGCGTTATTTTAAAAATACGGGCTGGATGTTTTCGGGGCAAATAGTCTACTTGCTTCTTTCTTTTTTTATCGGTGCTTGGATAGCTAGATATCTAGGTCCGGAAAACTACGGCGTAGTTTCCTATGTAGTAGCTTTTGTGGGTCTTTTTGGTTTTGTTTCCGCTCTGGGAATAGACGGAGTGCTAAGAAGAGAGTTAATAGAAAAGCCAGAACGTCATAAGGCACTTATGGGAACTGGCTTTAGATTGAAACTCTTAGGAGCTAGTCTTGCTTTTGCTATGGTATTTTTAGCTTCCTTTTTCTTTTCTAAAGGGAGTGCACTTATACAAGCTTTAATAATTCTTCTATCCTTAAATTTCTTTCTCCAAGTTCCTTTTATAATCTCAAACTTCTTCTATGCAAAGGTAAAAGCGAAGCGAGCCATACAAGCTCAGTTAGGAGCGGCTCTTATCTCCTCTGCCTTAAAGATAGTCTTAATATTTTCTGGAGCGGGTATTATTTGGCTAGTCGCTATTTATGTACTTGATGCTATTTGGCAGGCTTTATTTTTAATATTTTTCTATAAACTAGAAGGCTATAAATTATCTAATTGGAGCTTTGATGCCAGTCTAGCCAAATCTCTTTTTAGTGACTCTTGGCCCCTTATGTTATCTGCGGCCGCTGGCTATATTTATATGAGAGTAGACCAAGTTATGGTGGGTCAAATTATGGGTGATCAGGCGCTAGGAATTTATTCTGCTGGGGTAAAGATTAGTGAGGTTTTCTACTTTATTCCGGGAGTTATTTGTGGTTCACTATTTACCGCAATAGTAAATGCCAGAAAGACTAGTGCTAAGACTTATTTTTCCAGGCTTAAAAAACTCTACATTCTTTTATTTGCGCTAGCTGTTTTAGTGGCGGTACCAATTTCACTACTAGCTAAGCCTATTATCTCTTTAGTCTTTGGTGTTGAGTATCTCGCCTCTGCCTCGGTGCTACAGCTCTATATTTGGTCCACCTTGGGCCTCTTTGTGGGATCAGGGGTTGGTAATCAACTAATGGCTGAAAATCGCACTAAGACGATATTTTGGCTTAATTTCTTTGCGATGATACTTAACGTGGCTTTAAATATATACTTTATCCCTAAACTAGGTTTAGCAGGAGCTGCTTTAGCTACTCTCATCTCCTATCTCCTCATTCCTAGCTGGCTTATCCTATATGGTTGGCAGCGAGGGAAGAGAGCCTATGGAGTCTAGAAAGTATATTTTTAAAAGTAATAATAGTTTCTATTTAAAACTAAAAAAAGACTCTAAAATACTAGAGTCTTTTTTGATATTTTTGATATTTTATGCTATTTTTAGGATATAAATTAGATAAATTTATAGTTTAGCTAAAGATAATTTAAGAACTATGGCAAAAGATTTGTTAATTGGTTTTATCGGTCAGGGCTTTATCGGCAAGAATATGGCCGATGATTTTGTAGAGAGAGGCTATGAGGTGGTTAGATATGACAAGGAGAGTAATTCTGTAAATAAGGATAAGATCTCAGATTGTGATTTTGTTTTTATTGCTGTTCCCACACCCTCTACTCCAGAGGGCTTTGATGACAGTATTTTAGAGGAAGTTATAGCTTTAGTCGGAGAGGGAAAGACCGCTATTATTAAATCTACTATTAAGGTGGGCACAAGCGAGAAGTTTCAGAAAATGTATCCTAATAAATTTATACTCCACTCTCCGGAATTTCTAACTGAGAAAAATGCTGCTCATGATAGCAAGTTTCCACCCAGAAATATTGTCGGTTATACAGCTCAGTCAAAGGAGAAAGCAGAGACAGTCTTAGAACTACTACCCAAAGCTGATCATAGTTTTGTAATTAATAGTAGGGAAGCGGAGCTTATAAAATACATGGGTAATAATTTTCTATATTTTAAAGTAGTCTTTGCCAATCTTTTCTATAATCTCTGTCAGAAGAATAATGTTGACTATGACACGGTTGCTCGCATAACAGGACTGGACTCCCGTATAGGTACTAGCCATCTAAAAGTAAATCATGAAAGTGGACTAGATATAAAAGCCGGTAGAGGGGCCGGTGGACATTGTTTTATTAAAGACATGGCTGCTTTAGTGGAAATGTTTCAAGATCACAGCTTAAGCAGCAAGGAAGATGTATTGTCTTTAGAGCTCCTTGAGTCAGTAGTAGAATTAAATAAGCAGTTACTTATAGATAGTGATAAGGATGTAGAGATGCTAAAGGAAGTCTATGGTTAAGCTAGATTTTTATAGATTATATCTTTGGAAGTAGACAATTATGTCTACTTCTTTTAATTATATAAATAAAGCTTTTAGCTATAATTTATAATACTATTGCTAAATTAAAGGTGTTATTAAACCAGGGAAGACTCTTGTCATATTATAACAAATTTGTTATAATAGTTTTGTCCGTTAAGAAGGAAATATATAGAATTAGAAGATAAAAGAATTAAAAAACGAGAGAATTATGAAAAACAAGAAAATATTTAGACAAGTGTTAGAAGATAATAACTTTGAGTATTTGCTTAAAGATGCAGACCCTAGCTTTATTACCACTAGCAGCTTGCTAGATGCTAGAATTAGAAAAGGAATATCTCAAGCTAAATTAGCTAGTTTAGTGGGTATGCAGCAAGCAGCTATAGCGAGACTGGAAAACCCTAGTTATTCGGTAAAATATCTTCACACCCTAGAGAAAATTGCTAAGGCCCTAGAC
>CAYIZC010000093.1:0-2835 GCA_964367805.1 uncultured Gammaproteobacteria bacterium | reverse complement strand
TCGAATCCTTGTGTGCCCACCCGCAAATATAAACAGGCCTAAGGCCTGTTTTTTGTACTTTGTTAAAATTATTAAATATTGATATGATTGTAGTGAGTTATTATTCCAGCTTTAAAACTGGAGTAGCTATGACTTAAATATTAAATATAATTTTAGTAATCTATGAAGACTAAAAAGTCAAAAACAAAGAGACTTAAAATAACTTTTTTCGATATTAAGCCTGGTGAGAGCGCCTACCTTAAATCTAAGCTTAAAAACCACAAGCTTCAGTTTAGTCCGGAAAGTATAAGTGCTAAAAATATAGCTTTAGCTAAAGACAGTGAGGTTTTATCTGTTTTCATAGGGTCAAAGGTTGATAAGAAACTTATAGCTAAAATGAAGAAGCTAAAGTTAATTGTGACACGCTCAACAGGCTTTGATCATATAGATTTAAAAGAGTGCGCTAAAAGGAAGATCATGGTCTGTAATGTGCCCTATTATGGTGAGAACACGGTAGCAGAGCATACCTTCGCCCTTATCTTGTCATTGTCACGTAATATTCATAAATCTTATCTCAGGACCCTTAAGGATGATTTCTCCATTGATGGCTTAAGCGGTTTTGATTTAAAAGGAAAAACTATAGGTGTTGTGGGTGGGGGAAACATTGGTCTTCATGTGGCGAGAATAGCTAGAGCCTTTGCTATGCATGTTAGGGTTTATGATACTTGTCAAAATGACTTTATGGCCGAGGTGGTTAATTTCAAGTATATTGGCTTAAATGAGCTCTTAAAAACATCTGATATTGTTTCTCTTCATTTGCCTCACAATGAAAGCACGCATCATTTAATTGACAGAGCCGCGCTTGCGAAGATGAAAAAAGGAGCTATTTTAATTAATACTGCTAGGGGTGCGGTCGTTGATACCGATGCCTTGTATAATGCTTTGAAAAATAAAAAATTAGCCGGAGCTGGTTTAGACGTTATTGAGGGTGAAGAATTTATTTCAGAAGATCAAGAGTTGCTTCATCAAACCGCTAACCAAGCTAAGTGGGAAGCAGTGGTTCGCAATAACAAGATATTTGATATGGATAATGTTGTTTTCACTCCGCACAATGCCTTTAATAGTAAGGAGGCGTTAAAAAGAATTTTAGATACAAGCATAGATAATATAAAAAGCTTTATAGAGGGAGATCCTATTAATCCAGTTCTTTAAGTGGCTGACTCTAGTTTATTATGAATTTAGAAAATAGAAAGATAAACAAATATAGTTGTGCTAGCCCCAGAGAAACTAAAGCCTTGGGGCAGAGCTTGGCTAAAGATTTAAAAGGGGGCGAAGTTTTGTTATTATTTGGTAATCTTGGCGCTGGAAAAACTCTTTTTTTACAGGGCTTAGCTCAGGGCTTAGGTGTTGCCGGCCAGGTTAATAGTCCTACTTTTAACATCATGCGTCTTTATAAATTTAAAAGAGACAATAGGTCTCAGACCTTTTGCCATATTGACGCCTACAGATTGAGCTCGGGAGAGGATTTGCAAACCCTAGGAATAGAAGAAATTTGGCAAGATGAAAATACTATAACAGCAATAGAATGGGCGGAAAATATTTCTGATATTGTGCCGGAAAGATATTACAAGATTTCTATTTTACAAACTGGAGAAGAGAAAAGAGAGATTACAATTGAAAAAAAGTAATAAATTTAGTTAAATTTAAAAAAGCTAAGCAAGGTGCTAGGCTTTTTTTATTTTATCTCCTAAGTCTTCTTTTATAAAACTAGTATATATATAGAGTATAGTCCCCAGAGATATCATTGCATCTGCAATATTAAATACAGAAAGGTTTTTAAGTCGCAGGTAGTCAATTACGTAGGTGTATTGCAGTCTATCTATGGCGTTAGAAACTGCTCCCAAGAGAATGATTATTAAAAAAATAGTTTGTAGACTTAAGCGTTTTTGCTTATAGATAAGCCAAAGTATAGCCATTATTAAAGATATAATGATGATAATTACCAGAGGGGTAATGACATTAGGGCCAATAGGGAGAGAAAAGGCAATATAAGGATTTTTGGAGAAAGAAAAGCTAAATAAATCACTTATCAAATTAATAGACTCCCCGGGCGCTAGCTTTAAGGCTAAACTCTTTAAATATCTATCTAGTACAAAAAAAATAGCTATTACAGAAATAATAGCTATATTTAAAAAGTTTATCTTGTTTTTAAGTGTTTTATTCATTTTCCTGAAGCTCTGTTTTACAAGCAATGCAAGAACCGGCCGTAGGTCTAGCTACTAAACGCTTTTCATTGATAGGATTTTTACAATATTTGCAAACACCATAGCTGCCTTTATCAATTCTATCTAAAGCTCCCTCTATATCTTTGAGACTTTTTTCAAGTATGTTTTGAGTAGCTAAAGTAGTTGAAAAATCATTAATCTCTTGAGCATTTTCATCGGCTTTGTCACCATATTCAGGAAATTGAGCACTTCTATTGTCAGCCTCATTGCTATCTACTTGTGAAATAGTGTTTAATTTTTCTACTACACTTTCTTTTTCTAATAAAAGATCAGCTTTAATTTTATTTAAAGTTTCAGGTGCGATTATGCTTTCCTTTTTATTTAAGAATAATGATTCTTTTTCCATATTATTTAGATAAATTAAAAAAAGTGAACTGTGAAGTTCTGTTATTACTATAGCCCATATCCTTACATAAAGCAAGTAATTTTAGGCCTAATTTTCCTTTGACAAAGAGGAATGTATTTGCTATTATTTTTTTGTGACTAAAGAGTTGAGTCTTTTTTTTAAAAAAAATTGGAGCGGTAGTTCAGTTGGTTAGAACGCCTGCCTGTCACGCAGGAGGTCGCGGGT
>CAYIZC010000092.1:0-2854 GCA_964367805.1 uncultured Gammaproteobacteria bacterium | reverse complement strand
TGTAGTCTAGCTGTACTAGGATTACTTATCCCAATGCCTACATTTCCACTATTGGCATTATAGATATTATCTCCACTCTTAGTCCAAAAACCAACGGCAGAAGTACTAGATTCTGATACTAGAGCGTTAACATATTCAACTGTAGTAAGAGCTAGTTTTTGCGCACTTTCTCCCGGAGAAAGACCATATGCAAGTCCAGTAAACTCTGCCTCACCTTTAACCCCTAATTTTCTAATAGGACTAGTGGTGCCTATACCGAGATTACCATTAAAAATAACATCTGCTGCATAGCCTGCTTTTGTATACCAAGCACTGGCTTCGGCTGTACCAGTTTGTGTTCCAAATCGCATTGTGCCACCAAGGTTCCAAAAATTAAACTCAGCACCACCAGCAACAGTGTCTTTAAGAGTAAAACGAGGATATTTACGCTCTCCTCTAAAAACATCGTATGTATTATCCGCACTACTGCCAATAACTTTTAAATAATTGCTCACAGATGATGCATCGCCAATTTGCAGACTAGCAGTTGGATTAATCGTCCCTATTCCCACATTAGTCCCATCATTATATAAATTAGAGTTAGCCAACCAAGAAGTTCCGTTTGATCTTAGGGTTTGTCCTGCTGTAGCTGAGCTAGGTAGACCAACTGCAGATGATATGCTAGTAGCAAAAACGTTACCAGTGTTATCGACTGTAAGCAGTCTATTACCACTACCTGTATAAAGAGAGCCGGAAAATATAACCGGACCATTAGTTCTAAAACCCTCTGTTTTGGCAATATCTAAAGCTAGTTGAGGGTTATTTGTCCCTATACCCACATTGCCACCAAGAACACTATAATAGGCATGCTTACCATTTTTTTCCCAAAGACCAGCTTGATCCCATGATGTTTTACAATTTCCACCCAAGCATAATGTTCCCGGAATACGAATTTGATCAACGCTTGTTCCTATATCAATATTTTTTGCTTCTAAACCTAAAGGTAATACAAAAAACAAGGAGACTAGCATTCCTTTAAGAAAAAGATTAAAAATTATTTTTTTAGTCATAGACTATATATTTTAAATTGGAGCCTATATTATTATTTAAATTATAACATTTATTTAATTATCAGACAATAATTTTTAAAGTTAATTATAGTAATAAAAGCTACTCAAACCAAGAATAAGAAACATCAGTAATACCATCTATCCAAGGAGAGTAATCTTTAGTATTACTTTTTTTAACACTTTCTATTTTCCAATAAAGAGTATTTGAATAATTTGGAAAACTCATAGCCTTATTAAGCTCTAAGGGGAGATAATTATCACCATCACCTAAGAGCGAAAACTTTAAATCTGATATGGCTATATTATTATCACAAGCATCACTGCCACAAGCTAAAATACTATAGAAAGTAGCCTCATGGAAAACGCCCTTAGCTTTAAGTAAATTAGTACTAAGCAGAGTGTACTTATCTTTTTGTATAAAGCCATTGTCTATAAAAGATTTCTTGTAATAACTATTATTTTTTTTCAAAACGAGCTCTAAGTCATCTTCTCCCTCCCCTTTTCGCACGAGCACAGAGCTAGCATTTTCTCTTTCTTCCAAAAGAGTGACTCCTAAAGCAAGGGAGCCTTTTATACTTTTACTACCATTTTGCCAGAGCTTAACTAAGCGCGGCCTATCTTCTTCTAAAGAGTACACATACCAAAGAGTATCAGCTTCCCTTTCTATTCTTATTGCTTGCGGATAAAAACCACCATTTGAAACCCTTAGCCCTAAAAACCTTGAAATATCATACTTAGATCCCTTATTTACTTGGTAGCCTAAAAACTTGTAGCCACCATAGAGAACTAGATAGTTATCACTATCGCCCCCAAAACCTATGCGCGCTCCGGGGAAATCATTTAAAGAAACAAAAGGGAATTTGTCGCCCTCATCTAGGTCGCTATACTTTCTGCCATCAAAGGAGTAGGCTCTTCCTTTTTCTTGTTCCCCGTCTACAAAAACAAAACCAATTAACCAAGTAGAGCTTAGTGGATAAAGGGAGATATTTTTAATTTGCTTATCTTTTAATTTGGCTGGCAAGTCTAAATCTTTATTATTATAAGTTAAAGTATTACTCTTTAGGCTAAGACAATTATCTGCCAAGCAATATTTAATCTCCTCATCCTCACTTACTCCGGCATAGGACCAGGCACTAGGAGGAGCTCCGCAATACATATCATTACAAGCTCCCATGTCTTGCCATTTATAATCAGGCTCGTAGATATAGGCGGTGGTAATTTTATCAAAATAAAAATTAGACTTACTCTTATCTATCCCTAAATCATTTACAAAATGATCGCCATAGACATTGTGCTTGAGTCTTAAATTAACTTCAGCTTCTTTATACTTCTTAGCTTCGCGATACACTGGGCTAGTATTTTGATTTTTAAGAAATACTACTAAAAACAAAGCTAAGAGCAATACAGCGATGATGAGAATATGAGTAAAAATGGGCGCGTTCCTTAAATTTTCTAAAAAAGAAGTAAAATTTAATTTCTTCTTTTTTAGATTTTTTTTCTTCTTATTTTTATTCTTACTTACATCTCTTTTCATTTTATTACTTAACTATCATTTTTCCTGTTTGACTATATTTACCAGGCATATCTTGGAAAAAAATATACTCACCAGGGGCAGGGGCAGAAAAAGTTTTAGCAAAAGTATAGCCAGGACGAACAGGAATCTCTAGGGCACTTAAATCACTGTTTTCAAAAACTAAACGAGCACTGACACCTTTAGCGCTAAGGGATACTGTCACTGGCTCGCCAGCGGAAACGGTAAAAGTGTTGGGGCTAAAACCATTTTCATCGACTACTATTTTAATAGT
>CAYIZC010000091.1:0-2893 GCA_964367805.1 uncultured Gammaproteobacteria bacterium | reverse complement strand
TTGAGTAAAATAAAAAAGACTCTCTAAATTGAAAGTCTTTATTTTTTAGTGTGGGCCGAGTAGGATTCGAACCTACGAAGGCATAAAGCCAGCAGATTTACAGTCTGCCCCAGTTGACCGCTTTGGTATCGACCCATTTTTTTAAATTTTTAAATATTGTGCAAAATATTCTAAGCACTGCTATATGATAATTAAAAAAAGTTATCTTGTCAAACAAGCTAAAATATAAGTAATACAAGACTTATTTCATCACCCCTTCAAGAAGTACTCTAGTTAAACCATAAGCGGAAAATACTATAACTAGGCCAATCGCTGCCCAAACAATAATATCCCTGCCCTTCTTGACCTTATCCGCACTACCCGATGAAGTCATCCAAGTGATGCCACCAAAAACAAACATGAGTAAAGCTAAAGAGCCCACTATACCTAAGACAGCGTCTATTACTATACCAATGAGCTCTTGGGGTGTATCAGCATTAAGTTTGTTTTCTAACTTAACCACGCCAGATGTATTACCACCAGTATTATCAACTCCTACAGCTTGAGCAAAGACAAGGTTTGGGATTAGTAAGGTTAGGGCAAAGACAAGGGCTATAATATTTTTTTTCATAATTTAATTTTAATTATTCTGATAATATTATATCACTATTTAGAAAAAGAAAAAAGAGGATTATTGTTAATCCTCTTTTATTAATTTATACTTTTTTTAAAGTATCGTTACATACACTGTTTGCTTGCTATGAGCTAGTATTTTAAACACAACTTTTTTCTTAGGTGGCATAAGTACATCTTTTCCTCCTTTATAAGAAGTGCCGTCGCTACAAATAATTGTATAATCATAGCTCTCCGAATGGATCACAAGATTAGATTTTTTTCCATCTGGTGTTGCGAGCCAAGGACTTCCCTCATTTGCCTCTAAATTATAAGCATAGGTATTGTCTTGCTTTAATATTCTAAGCTTAGCCTTTGTATTATCATAGATAACATTTTCTGTTTTAGAACTTTTCTTAACATCCTTTGTGTAATCATGATTTACAAATCTAACAAAAGAAATAAACAAAACTACCAATAGGACTGTTACTCCTATTTTTCCCTTCTCGCTTATTGACCCTATTATAACTAAGATAAGTAATGAAAAAAGTAATATTATTATCTCTTTCCAGACAAATCCTATACTAATATTGTTAAATATCAGTACAGCTAAAAGGTTTATAAGCATGGCTACAGCAATGGAAACACCAAGTAAAGCTATCCAGTGCCAACTTTCTATAGAAAGCACATTTTTCTTTTTGGCGGAATCCTTGGAGCCTCCTGAGGTGCTTACAGCGTCACGTTCTAAGATATTTATAGTTCTTATTTTTCTTGCCATGACTATTTATTTTTATTATTTTTTCCCTTCTGTGAGGCCCCTATTCCTACTCCAATTTTAAAACCTTTATTAGTTTCGCCACTGGAATCTTCTATTAAAGTGATATTGGGGTTGTTTTTTACTGCATCCCACTTAGAAAGCTCTGCTATGTAGGCAGTGACCTGAGATGGATCAAGATTAGTGCTGTCTGTTATAAGCTTAATTTTGCTACTCTCACCTTTTCCTGCACCTTGACCCTCTAGCTCTAATCTTTTAGATTCACCGCTTGCTTTAGCTTCTACACTTTCAGCATCAAGTTTTGCGGTTTCAATGTTGATTTTCGCCACTTCTCTATTTTTTTCAGCTTCTAAAACTCTAGACCGTTGTTCTTTTATATCTAAAGGAACGTCAATGTCAGTTATAGTAAAACTTTTAGCTTTTACACCCCAGTTATTTAGATCTCTGAAAAAACGTGTTTTTGCTAATTCTTCGTCAGTGACAACAATGTCGCGCATATCTTTGGCAGTTAACTTTTTCTTAACTACATTACCATTATCATCTACCTCATCTTCACCTATTAGATCTGGCGCGTCTTTACTAAAATCTAGCAAAGCTACAACGTTTTCTAGCTTAAAAACGCTTTTCATCTTTATTGCCTCATCTAGAGTATAGACTCCAAAAAAAGCTCTAACAGTATGCTCGGCTTTTTCTTCTAAAACACGTAATATATCGCCAACATTATAAGTCGCTTTTTCAGAATCAAGTATCTGAAAAAAGAAATCAGCCTTAAGCGAAGCGGAACAATCCTGAAACTCTACATCACCCCTATGACCATCTTTATTATCTAGATATAGTGGTAATCTTTGCTCACCTAAATAAACGCGAGCAACTATTACCTCTAAAGAAAAATAGGGGAAGCGAAAATGAGGTCCAGCTACAAGTGGCTCACCTACGTACTCTCCTAAAACCTCAACTATATCCTCATTCATCTGTGGTGTTGAGAAATATCCTAAAACAATAGTTGTTCCCATAATCAGAAACCAGGCGCCAAGCGCGAAGCTTATGCTATAGATAAAACTTATTCCAAACAGAAGTGTTATAAAAAACACTGCTGCAAGTACCGCACTTAATGCTAATGTAAACACTAACCATATCTTTCTTCTGTTACGCCTTGCATTTAAGGCGGAAGAACTAAAATCACTCTTTGTTACCATAATTACCTCCTTTTTTTATTTGTTATTTATTTTTTAATGTTCAAATCTTTAAATAGCTGTATTGCAAACTATCAAGTAATATATATCACATATTCAAAAATATGTCAATACTTTTTACACACTTTTTTGCAAAAATCAACCAAATCTCACCCCTAGAAGCAAAATTTACAGAGGTGTTAGACTCTATTGCGCTTAAGCCTAAATTATTGTATTTTTATGGAAAAATGCCAGAAAATGTGTCAAAAACGACAAATCCAAAAGCAAAACCACAACATAAATCATCGAACAAATCAAGCGCAAAAAACCGAACAACCCGCCCAAAAGTAGTAGC
>CAYIZC010000090.1:0-2906 GCA_964367805.1 uncultured Gammaproteobacteria bacterium | reverse complement strand
TGAGCGGGTAAGGGGAATCGAACCCCTCTCTCGACCTTGGCAAGGTCGCATAATAACCACTATACGATACCCGCAAATACGTGGTCCAGGTGGGAATCGAACCCACACGCCGGTTAGGCACAGCATTTTAAGTGCTGCGTGTATACCAGTTCCACCACTGGACCAAGTGTATGCTTTGTGGAGATGATGGGAGTTGAACCCATGTGCAGTCGGTTTTACTAAATAAGTTTACAAGGTTATCCTAGTTTGTTTTTTTAACCTAAACCATAAAAACTAAGCTTAAAGCGATTTAGGCGATTTCTCTTTTGATTTCGAATTAAGTTGGAGAAAACAATCTAATTCTATCTTCACGATTATGACACCAATAAATAGTTATGAAGACTCGCTATTTTTGATGGCTTTAGCTTATATTTAAGCTAAAACAGGAGCGTAGCTTGGGGTTGCCCAAGTAAACGCTTTTGTCGATTTGACATTTGTGTTTTTTAGTCGGATTTACGTGACAACTAAGCACGCCTTGAATATATAGAAAAATATCCCACTGTCGATGCCTGGCATCCCCAGTATATTTCTAAGAATTTTTTGTTAATGTTCTCAGTCTTCTATCTATATCTCGTCTCTTAATAGACTCGCGCTTATCATACTTTTTCTTACCTCTAGCAACAGCAAACTCTAACTTTAAAAAGCTATGCTTAGTATATATTTTAAGCGGGACTAGTGTCAAGCCCTCTTCTTGTTTTTTTCCAATTAATCTATCTATTTCTTCTCTTTTTAAGAGTAATTTTCTGTCCCGCCTTGAATCATATTCTGGCAAAGGCCCGGCTGGCTTATAAGCCGATATCTGAGAGTTTACCAAATAGAGCTCCGTCTTACCATTTTTAGTTTTAGGAAGAACGTAAGCACCCTTAAGACTCATGAGTCCACCTTTAACTGCTTTTACCTCTTGGCCAAACAAAACTAGACCCGCCTCATATTTATCGAGAATCTCATAGTTAAATCTAGCTTTTTTGTTCACTGCCAGTGTCGGCATAATTCCATTCTTTTAATTTTTCAATTACTTTTTCGTTATTTAAAATATTTTTTAAGTAACTCTTATACCCCTCTTCTTCAAACATTTTAAGAGTTTCTGCTTGCCCTGCATATTGCATTTTAAGCTCTTCTATTTTTTTGCTAACCTCTTCATCACTAGGAGAAATTTTTTCCTTTAAAGCTATTTCTCGTATAATTAAAGCTGCCTTTACTCGCTTTATTGCATTAGGTGTCATCTCTAGCATCAACTCTGCCCGACTCTTCTTTAAGTGCTTAAGATAGTCTTCAAATTTACCACCTTGACGCGCAATTGATTCTTCTAGCTCGGCCATTAAATTATTAGACTCATTTTCAATTAAAATATCAGGAAAGTGACCAAACTTAGTTTTATCTATTATTTTAGATACGAGCTCAGACTCATTCTTAAGTTCAATTTTTCTCTTTTTCTCGTGAAGCAAGCTTTCTTCTAGTGCTTTATTTAGCTCTGTCATATCCTTTACTTGAAAACTAGCCGCAAACTCATCATTTAATTCTGGCAAAACTCTCTCATATATATTTTTAATCGAAACTTTAAATTCAACATTTTTGCCAGCTAGATTTTTCTGATGATGATCTTCGGGATAAAATAAAGTAAATTCTTTTTTTTCATCTTTCTTTAAGCCAATAATTTCTTTATCAAAACCAGGAACAAAATAATCTTTACCCAAAACTATAGCTAAATCTTTATGAACTCCATCCTCTATAGGCACTTTTGATAAAGATAGCTCTATATCTAACATCACTTTATCACCATCTTTTGCCTCTCGCTTAACCAGATTTTCATTAGCTCTTGATGCCCTTAAGTCAGACATGGCCTTTTCTAGTTCTTTTTTTTCAATTTTAGCCTCCTCTTTTTTAAGATTCAAGTCTTTGTATTTACCTAATTCAATATCAGGCATAAGAGATAGAGTAACTTTATACTCAAAAGGATTACCGGGGGCAAGTTTAGTAATATTTACACTGGGTTGTCCAATTGCTTGCCGAGGCTTTACCTGCTCGTCAACAATATTATCTACAGTTTTAGCAATAGCGATATGAGCAGCCTCTTCTAAAATCCCCATTTCTCCAACCTTTTGTTTCAAAACATCAGTTGGTACCTTACCTGGTCTAAAACCCTCGACCTTAATCTTTTCGGATAATTTTTTAGCCCCTTTTTCAATATAGGGTGCGAACTCTTCCGGAGATAGCTCTATACTTATTTCAATTTGTGATTTTTCTAAATCTTTTTTACTTACTTGCATATTTTATATAATATTTAATAATTAACACGGCTAATTAGCCTATATTTTTTATTCTCTTCGCTTACTGTATCAAAATTATACATAAAAATCAATGATATTATTTTAACATATTACTAGCTAACCACAATATCTGTATTGACTACAATATAAAAGGACTTAGCTAAAATCTCTAAGTCCTTTTAATTTGTCCGTTTTATTCTTTGACTTAAATTATAGTAGTAATAAGCCAACAATAAGGAGGGCAACTATATTTAAAACTTTGATCATGGGATTAATAGCTGGTCCAGCAGTATCTTTGTAGGGGTCACCAACTGTGTCTCCTGTAACTGCCGCCTTATGAGCTTCAGATCCCTTACCACCAAAGTGGCCATCCTCTATATACTTCTTCGCATTATCCCAAGCGCCACCACCAGAAGTCATAGAAATTGCCACAAACACTCCAGTTACGATAGATCCGATCAGTAGTCCGGCTAGAGCTTGGATACCTGCTCCAGGAGCTATCATATTAAATCCAAATCCAATTATAATTGGTACAAGAACTGGAATTAAAGCTGGAAATATCATTTCACGAATAGCTGCTTTGGTAACAATATCAACAGT
>CAYIZC010000089.1:0-2921 GCA_964367805.1 uncultured Gammaproteobacteria bacterium | reverse complement strand
GTATAAAGCTAGAAAAAGAGAAATATTTTAAATAATCTTATCTAAACTTATGTTAAGAACTCATACTTGTGGCGAAATTAATAAAAGCCTTGTTGGCACTTCTGTGACTCTTACTGGCTGGGTAAATAGTTACCGCAACCTAGGAGGTCTTATTTTTATAGACTTGCGTGATAAGTATGGTCTAGTTCAGGCTCAATTTGATACCGAAGGTGGGGATAAGGATGTTTTAAAGATACTGCAGAGTGTTAGAAATGAATGGGTTTTGCAAATTACAGGTGAGATAGTCGCTCGTCCTATGACTATGGTAAATAAAGAAATGAAGAGCGGGGAAGTAGAACTTATTGTAAAGTCTGTTGAGGTTTTAAATACTAGCTTAGCCATGCCTTTTGAAATTAATGAAGAAAAGGCCCAAGAGGCCAATGAGGCTTTGCGCCTTAAATATCGTTACCTAGACTTAAGACGAGAAAAAATACAGGAAATGTTAAAGCGAAAAGATGAATTTATCGTTTATGTAAGAGACTACATGCACAAGTTGGGTTTTACAGAAATACAAACTCCTATATTAGCTAACTCATCTCCTGAAGGAGCGCGTGACTTTTTAATTCCTTCTCGGCTTTATCCTGGACAGTTCTATGCCCTACCACAAGCACCGCAACAGTTTAAGCAACTCCTTATGGTTGGTGGACTAGATAAATATTTTCAAATTGCCCCTTGTTTTCGAGATGAGGATCCACGTATGGACAGACACTATGGTGAGTTCTATCAACTAGATATGGAAATGTCATTTGTCGAGCAAGATGATATTTTTCTAACTATGGAGCCTTTAATGAAAGAGCTAAGTGCTAATTTCAGTGAAAAGAAGATTATAAAACTAGAAGACTCGGGTCGTTTTATTCAAATCCCTTGGAAAGAATCGCTTGATGTCTATGGGATAGACAAGCCAGACATACGCTTTGAGATGAAGCTCCAAGACTTGGGTCAGTTATTCCTTAAACCCTCTGGCTTTAAGGCAATAGACGGAGCAATAGAGAGCGCTGGGGTGGTAAAAGGAATTAGAGTTCCCGGGGGCGCTAGTTTCACTCGTAGTGAGATAGATGAAATAATAGAAGTAGCCAGGAAGAAGGGGGTCCCAGGATTATTTTATATTACAAAAGATAAAGGAGAAATTAAATCATCTTTACTTAAATTCTTAGGGGAGGATAAGGTAGGAGAGATTGTAGATACAATGGAAGGAAGTGATGGAGACATCATCTTTCTCTTAGCTGGTCCTTGGCGCAGTACTTGTGAGGCTTTAGGATTAGTTCGAAACTACCTGGGAGATAAGTTAAACCTAAAAGATAATAGTTTAGCGGCTTTTGCTTGGGTGGTTGATTTTCCCATGTATGAGTATTCTGAAATAGAAGAGGGCAGGATAGATTTTGCTCACAATCCTTTCTCTATGCCTCAAGGCGGGATGGAAGCTTTGCAAACTAAAGAACCTTTTGATATTTTAGCCTATCAGTTTGACTTAGTTTTAAATGGTTTTGAAATTTCTAGTGGCGCAATTAGAAACCACTCTCCAGAAATTATGTATCAAGCTTTTGCTATAGCTGGTTATAGTAAAGAAGATGTAGACAAGGATTTTAAAGCAATGATAACAGCATTTTCCTATGGTGCACCCCCTCATGGTGGCAATGCCCCAGGAATAGATCGTATAATTATGGTTTTAAATGACTGGAATTCTATTCGTGATATCTATGCTTTTCCCAAAGACAGTCAAGGCAAAGACCTTATGACCGGCTCACCGGCTAGGGTTAAGCCAGCCCAGATAGATGAGCTTTCAATTAAGTTAGATATAAAAGAAAAGAAAGAGAAAGGAAAAGATGATAACAAAGAAGAGAGTGAAAGTAATTAGGGCTATTGCAATACTCACTTAAAATAGAAGAAATATAGACAACTATATTAGAGATAAAAAAACTGGATATTCCAGTTTTTTTATATATCTTAAGACTAGTTTTAATCTAAGAAAACACTTTACTCTACTTTAATAATTTCTTCTAGCTTCTTTTCTTAAACTGCCGTTGCTCAATATAAACTATTATAATTCTAAGAGAGTTTTAGTTTAGAGGCCTAGAGCTCTAAGAGCTTTACTAACTCTAGATGTATAGTGTCTATACTTTTTCCACCATCAATTTTGTTTAAGAGATTTCTATCTTCATAGTATTTACTCAAAGATATGCTTTCTTTGGCAAATACAGAGAAACGATTAGAAACAGCTGACTTGTCAGTATCGTCACTGCGCTTAATTGCACTTGCTGCAGCGCGACTAGAAATTCTTGCTTGCGCCTCTTCTTGATCTAAGTCTAGGAAAACAAAGGCACTTAGTTTTAAATCTAGAGAATTTAGTATGCCATCTAACATATTGGCTTGAGAGACAATACGAGGGAAGCCATCAAATATTAGACCAGTTTCAGATGACATTTTTTCCGCCTCTACAATTATTTGGGCCATATATTCATCGGGAATAAGTATGCCTTGATCTAAGTAAGGCTTCATCGCTAGACCTAGCTCTGAGCCTGACTCAACTTCTGCTCTTAGTCTTTCACCCATGCCAAATAAAGAGAAACCATATTTTTCTACTAGTAATAGGGCTTGGGTTGTTTTACCAGCTCCAGGAGGTCCGTATAAACAAATTATTTTTTTCATATTATAGAATGCTTTAAAAATAAAAATAACTTTAAAAAAAGCTACTAATCTAATTTATCACTAGGGAACAAAAAAGGCAACAACACCTACCTTAGACTTTATTATTTTTAAGGCTCTAGGCTTAATTATATATTTATTTTTAAGGCTATAGACTTAAAGTAAGATAGGTATGAAAAATATAAAAAATTATTAAATAACATAAAGTCATAAATAGAGGATAAGGCTTTTAATAATAC
>CAYIZC010000088.1:0-2958 GCA_964367805.1 uncultured Gammaproteobacteria bacterium | reverse complement strand
CAGCTTGGGCAATAATTTGCGCTTCTTTTAAGTGATTTTTAGCATTTAACATTTGCGGATGCAATCCTTCAAGAGCCATCATCTCGGTCAATTTCTCATTTTTTTCAATTGAGATAGTGCCAATTAAAATAGGTTGCCCACTTTTATTCCTTTCCTTTACTTCCCTTATTACCGCATTGAACTTATCATCCTCAGTGCGATATATTAAATCATTTAAATCTTTTCTGACATTGGGTTTATTGGTTGGAATAATTATAGTTTCAAGACCATAGATCTTATAAAACTCCTCTGCCTCTGTTTCCGCAGTTCCGGTCATACCAGATAATTTCTTATACATCCTAAATAGGTTCTGGAAGGTGATGGTGGCCATAGTTTGTGATTCTTTTTGCACCTTTACTCCTTCCTTCGCTTCTATAGCTTGGTGCAAGCCTTCACTATAGCGTCTTCCTGGCATCATGCGGCCGGTAAACTCATCAACTATAACAATCTCACCGTCTTTTACCACATAGTCTTTATCACGCTTAAAAAGCACCCTGGCTTTTAGAGCTTGCTCTAAGTGGTGCACTTCTTTGACGCCACCTTCTACATAGATATTTCCCATACCTAGTAGTTTTTCCATCTTATTTATCCCCGCTTCAGTTAAAGTGGAGGCTTTCATTTTTTCATCAATATTGTAATCTGTTTCTTCATTTAACTGACCAATTAAGCTAGCAAATTTAGCATACCTATCACCTGACTCTTCAGCCGGAGCAGAAATAATAAGCGGAGTTCTGGCTTCATCTATTAAAATAGAGTCAATTTCATCGACTATAGAGTAATGGAGAGTTCTTTGCACCGTTTGATCTAGTGAATAGACCATATTATCGCGCAGATAATCAAAACCAAATTCATTGTTGGTGCCATAGGTAATATCACAGTGATAAGCTTCACGTCTAGGGATTCTCCTAAAGTTTTGCAATCTCTCATCAAACTGCTCTTCATCGATATAAGTAGGGTCATATATAAAAGCAGCGTCATGGACTATTACACCAGTAGAAAGTCCTAGAGCGTGATAGACTGGTGCCATCCAGCCGGCACCTACTCGAGCTAGATAATCATTTACGGTAATTAAATGAGCTCCCTTGCCCTCTAGAGCGTTGAGGTATAGCGGTAGAGTAGCTACTAAGGTTTTTCCTTCACCCGTTTTCATTTCGGCAATCTCACCCCGGTGTAGCACTATGCCACCTATGAGCTGAACATCATAATGTCTTTGTCCTAGCACTCGCTTAGCGGCTTCCCTGGCAGCGGCAAAGGCAGGGACTAAAAGATCGTCAAGTGTAGCGCCTTTAGCTAATTTACTTTTAAATTCTTTAGTTTTAGCTTTTAGCTCTTCATCACTGAGTCCAACAAAGTCAGGCTCTAGCTTGTTTATTTGTTCTATAATGGGGTCCATCTCCTTTATTACCTTCTCATTGCCACTAGGGAATAATTTACTAAAAATACTCATAATTTTAATTTCTATATTTATAAACAAAAATAAGAAAATACACTATTTCCTGTATATTCTAATAGTACCAGTATAATACTATTATGCAATAAAATCTAGCTATTGACAATATGGGTTATCTATGACAATATTCACTTACAATTTAGTACCTTAAAAAATAACTTAGCTTTGAGTAATTGCTAAAAACTTCTAAAATAATTAGAATTTTTTAACAATTACTCAAAAAAGTTTCTTAAACCAAAAAAACCAGCATCATGAAAAAATTTATCTCCTACTTCCCCCGCATTGCTATAGCCTTGCTAGTAGTACTTGCTATAAGTATTGTTCAAGAAAAAAGAGCTATAGACTACCTAGAGCCTATAGAAAAACTAATTGAAAGAGGCAACTATACAGAACTCTCTTTAGATCTAAAAAATTATGAATTTGAAAAAAAGAAAAAAGAAAGAATAGAGCTAAATCTTTTTCCAGCTCGATTCCTAAAAGATGGTGACCCGATGTCTATAATAGACAGAATGGACGCAAGTGCTTGTCGTCCGGCTAACATCATTGAGTTATTACACTACAAGACTCTTTATAAGGATCCTGGGCTAGATATCATTGCTTTAGGCTCGGTAAGTTTTAATTTAAAGGGAGAAATGTGTTCGCCTATTATCATCCAGCATAAAAATGGAAAAGATAAGTCGAAATATTCCCTAAGTGAAATACCGATAAGTGAAGATAAAAACATCTTCAATAAGGGAAATAAAAAAATTGCTTTTTTGGCAGTTTATAAATAAAATCAAAACCCCTAAGTTCTTATAACTAGAACTTAGGGGTCTTTTTTTATTTAAACTTTTTTTTATAGCCTTTTCTTATTTTAGCTAAACCTACCACGACGCTTATCCTCTTCTTTTTCCTTATGTCTTTTAATAACAACCACGAGATGATCTTTTACCTTGTCAATAGCTTTGTACATATCACGGGTAGTCTTCTCTACTCTAAGCATACCACCAGGAACAGCCAGATTTGCCTCCGCTCTAAATATCTGACCTTTATTTTGGTTACCGATAGTTTTTTCAATTTCAAAATCAAAGTGAGTGACTGTGACAGTCTTACCTAAGTATTTATCTAACATCTCCATTTTGCTTGTAATATAATCAGAAAGAGCGTCGGTAAGTTCTAAATTAGTTGCTTTAATGTTAATGCGCATATAATTAATGTTAGTTTATTACATTTCTATTATAGCATATTTATGGCTTATAAAAAAACCTCGCCTTATATGCAAAGTTTACATCTTTTATATACAAAAAAAGTAGATACTTTATGAATCAATTTTATATTAATCTATTTTTCCTAAAATGGTTAAAATAAGACCTATCATCTTTTCTTTTTCTTTTGGATTACTCTTAGCTATTAAAATTGTAAAAGCCGTTAAAGCGGGCGGAGATATTTTATTTATATTTAAAACTCCAGCTTTATTTAAAAACCAAATA
>CAYIZC010000087.1:0-2991 GCA_964367805.1 uncultured Gammaproteobacteria bacterium | reverse complement strand
GGCTAAAGCCATTGATTCAAGCTAGATATAATAGATTTATTGACGAATCTGGAGCTATTAGAAACTCTAAAGTTAAGTCTGAACTCCAAGCTCTTAGTGAATATTGGAGGCCTTATGATAAAGATAACTCTAGCTCTAATTTTATTAAGTATAGGAATAGCTCTGCTGAACTATATGCAGACGCTATATCAGTTTTATTTAACTCTCCTGGAACTTTAGAAAGAATGGCTCCGACATTTTATACAGAGTTTTTTGAAGCACTTGATAATAAGCCAGACTTTAAAGCTAATTTTTTTGAACTTCAAGAACTATTGCATGGATCTACTGAGGAAATATTTAAAGCCAGAAAAGAAAGTATTAGAACTGGTTTTGCCAAAGCTGAGGCTATTCAAGCAGAGTTTGTTGATAAAATTAAACTAACAGTTAAATCTTTCTTCTTTAAATTAAGAAACCAATTAGACGATATAAACTTCCCTATTATTAAAAAAGTAAGAGAAGCTGAAGCTAATGGAGTTATTATTAACGAAAATGAGAACCCTAGATTCTTATTACAAGAAGAATCTTTTATTGATAATGAAAACTTTTTATTAATTAATGATATAGATATTAATGTAGTGAAGCCAATTGAAAATGCTGGCATGGTTGTTGAGGACTTAGGAGAATATTTACTATTAAATCGTATACAAAATGATAGAGCTGATATTGCTAATCCTTATGGTTTTAATACAGAAAACTCTAAGGCTCAATTAGATTTTTTAAAGACTAATGTAGGAGAGGAAAACTTTGCTTTATTAGAAGAAAAAGCTCAATACTTTCATGATTTAATCTTTAAATCAGTTGAAGAAGCAGTTGCCGTTGGAAGTTATAACAAAGAAACATTTGAGACAAAAATTAAACCAAATAAAGATAGTTATGCTTCTTTCCAAGTTGTTGATTATATGCAGGACTATATGTCAGCTACAATCAAACAACAAATTGGTACATTAAAAGAGGTCGCTAACCCATTTGTTAGTACTATTTTAAAGACAGTAGCTCTTAATCGTTTAAATGCTCATCAGAGGGCTAAAAATGGTACTATTAAGCTATTACAAGAGAACTTCCCAGAAGATATAGAAGAATCTAAAATTATTACAGACGGAAAAATAACTAAGTTTAAAATAGATAATGACCCAAATAGAATTACTGTTTTAGTAGACGGAAAATTAAAAGGCTATAACGTAGACCCTTATATTGCTAAAAGTATTAATAATGACAAAGTTGGCGATCTAAATGTTTTAGTCTCATTGTTAGATAAGTTTAATAATAAATTATTTAAACCACTGGTTACTACATATAATCTTGGTTTTGCTGCCGCTTTTAACCCTATTAGAGATTTTAAACGTAATTATAAGAATATTAATAATGCTACTATTTATGGGCTACTTAAGGCTTATGTTAAAAGTTTGCCAAGTGCAGTTAGATATTCTAAGGGTAGATTAGATGAGTTTACTAGGTCATTAGTCGAAAGCAAGGCAATGGTTGCTCCTGTTAATGACTATAATTTTGATGCTAGAGAAGATGAACTAGGTAGAATAATGCAACGTTATGGCTTATTAAAGAAAGACGAGCCAGTTACTAATAGAACTATTAGAATAGCTAGAAAAACTATACTAAAGCCTATTACAATGTTATTAGAGGGTATTAGATTTACCTCCAATACATTAGAAATTGTCTCAAAAATTGCTGGTGCTAAAGTACGCCAAGCTGGTGGAGAATCTGGAAAACAATTAGCTTATAATTTAAGAAACTATACAGGAACTCCGAACTGGAAGACTAAAGGTTTTAATACCAGAACTGCTAATGCTTTGTTTATATTCTCAAATATTATGAAAGAGGGTATAAAATCTGATTATCAAATTGCTACTAACCCAAAGACTCGTTCTGGTTATTGGTGGAAAACTGTTAAAATAGATATATTACCAAAATTATTAATGTTTTTAGCTGGAGCAGGCTTACTAGGAGACTTGTTAAAAGAATTCTTTGACGATATATCAGAATATGATAAATCGAATTATATTATTATTCCATTAGGCTGGTATTATGTTGAAGACAATAAGCTAGACTTCTTAAATACAGGCGAAAAAGATATAAATGGTAGAAAAGCTGTTTATGCACGTATACCTCATGATGAAAACGGACGCTTAATAGCTGCTACGTTTTGGAAAATATCAAATATGGTCAAAGACGGTGGGAATACTAAAGACTTGCAAAACATATTTGATTTTGGAGCAGGCCAATTACCGTCTGTTACACCGGCTTTAACGGTTACTGATGGTTGGAGACAATATCTATCTGGAAAGAATCCTTATGACGATTTTAGAGGTCGAGGAGTTATTGACGATACAACTTTTGCGGCAGGTGGAGCTCCAGCATTAAAGAAAATGGTACAATGGAGTACTAACAGTTTAGGTTTAACTAAGTTTGCTACATTTGATAGGTCAAAACAAAGTACCTTTGAAACAACTATGCAAGTTACTCCTTTTCTATCTAGCGTCTTTAAAATATCTAATTATGGCCAACAAGAGAAATTGTATGATATTTCTGATAAGATTAAACAAGATAAAGCTAAACAGTCTATAGAAGATAATGATTTAATCGCTAAATATGTTAAACAAGCTAGGTCTGATAAGTCTACATTATTTGCTGCAACTAAATATAGAAATGATTTAATCATGGAAAGTTTAGGCGGACGTATGCCTCAAAGTGCGGAAGAAGCTAAGGCTGCAGACGCTTTAATGACTAAGTTTAAGCGTTCATTAAAGAGAGGTTTAAATGATGACCCTAGAGTAAACGTTCTTATTAGCTCTAGTTCTAATGACGAAAAGAAAGCTGTATTGCAAGAAATAAGAAATGATATGAACGATTCAGAGTTTAATACTTTTAGACAAGGCTTAATTGAAGATAAAATTGTGAGCCCAGAAGTGGCGTTTAGTATTAAATAATAAATATATG
>CAYIZC010000086.1:0-3042 GCA_964367805.1 uncultured Gammaproteobacteria bacterium | reverse complement strand
TAACTAAAAGTTTATTAAATATATAGCAAATAAGGCGATGTTTAAAAAAGCATTGAGAAGGACCGAAGCGGAAAAAAACAAATGTAATAAAATTTTAAAACCCTCTTTACGAACAAAAACAGTCGAGACAATTAGGTTTAAAAGTGTAAGTAAAAAACCAGCTAAAGGTATATAAAATATTTTATAACTATCTCCCACTAGGTCAATACCAAAATCAATATTATAATGTAAAATTAAAAAATTACCCGTAAATTTACGAAATATATTTATCGCCTGAAACCAAGCTAAGCCCTGAAGTAGGAAAATTGCGACTAAATAATACTTAGCTAAAACAAACTTAAAAGTAGCCTTAAAAGAGCGACCTATTCTTTGCAAATGGTCATAAAAACGGGCATAGAAACTAGAGTAAGCCATAGATGAAAGTATATATATTATTGTAAGGATAGCTTAACATATTTTTCTAATTATATGAAATATGCTAATATTATATTATGTCAAAGAAAATTTTAGACAATATTTTTAAAATTGCTAGCCAAGAAAAGGCAGAGCGTATTACTATCTCCCAAGATAAAGAAAACAACAATTGTCGGGTGGATATCCCCAGTGAGGAATCTATCTTTTTTAAGTTACCAAAAAAATTAGAATTTGATTTTGTAAACAACCTAAGAAGGATTCTTAAAGTTGCTCCTCAAGAATTAAGTAGAGGTAAGTATTGTAAAATAAGCTCCCCTGAATATAAACTTAACTTTAGACTCAATATCCTTCCCGGCCCCCATGGTGAAAAAATTGTAATTAGTGTGGTAAACGACGACCTTCCTTTATACGGCTTAAGTAAGCTTGGTCTCCAGGCCAGAGAGAAAAAAATATTTAAAAAAGCTCTAGCCAGAAAAAGCGGACTAATAGTAATTGCTTCCCCGGATCGCCAAGGTCGAAGCTCCACTCTTTTCTCTCTTTTAAGTGAGCTTGATAAAGACAAGCGCTCGGCTTATTTTATGGGCCTTTATCCTGAATTTATTTTAAACGGCCTTATCTCAATTCCAGACAGTCCTGATGCTTGGGCTAAAATATTGCAACACGACTCCGATATTATTGCCCTAGATGATGATAGTCCAGACAAATTAACTGAAGCTATCACGGTTGCCGCAACTGGCCGCTTAGTGCTTGTAACTATAAATGCCTTAAATTCCCTGGAAGCTCTTTATAAACTCCTGAAACTAGGCCTTCCCTTCAATCTTGTTTTAGATAACTTAATTTTAATCAGTGCTCAATCTCTAGCTAATCTGTCCAAGCCCCATGCAGCGCGAAAGCAAATTGGTCTTTTTGAAGTTTTAGAAGCTGATAAAAAATTAATTAAATTTTTAAAGAATAACCAGTCTAATCTTGACGCTAAGGCCTATTGGGAAAAAGTGCTTAAGCAAGCTAAAGAAGATGGCTACCGCCCTCTAGCAATTGATGCTTTACAAAAAAAGAAAGACGGAATAATATAAAGCCATGAAAATTTATTGTGTCATACCAGCCTATAATGAAGCCGCTCATATTAAGGAGGTTATTTTAGCTGTACGCCCTTACGTTAATTGCGTAGTCGTGGTAGATGACTGCTCAAAGGATGAGACCCTAGCTATTGCCAGGGGTGAAGGAATAGTTGCACTTAGCCATATAGTTAATCGCGGACAAGGGGCAGCGCTACAAACTGGAAATGAATACGCCCTGTCTTGTGGCGCTGATATAATAGTTCACTTTGATGCTGATAATCAGTTTCAAGCTCAGGAAATTCCCGAGTTACTTCGCCCTATTTTAGAAAATAAAGCCGAGGCAGTGCTGGGCTCACGCTTTCTTAGTAAAAAGTCCAAGCTACCCAAACTAAAAGAATACCTTATTATGCCCTTGGCCCGCTTTGTTAATCGAACATTTTTTAACATTCGCCTAAGTGACCCCCAAAGTGGCTTTAGAGTTTTAAGTAAAAAAGCGGCTAAAAGTATTAATATAAAAAATGATGGCATGGCCCATTGCTCAGAGATAATGCATCAACTGCACCAAGCCAATATAATCATAGAGGAGGTTCCTATTACTGTTATCTATCATGAGTTTGGCCAAAAGCTATCTGGCGGCATTCGTATAATGAAAGATATGTTAATTAAAAAAATAATAAATTAAAATAATTTATGTTCCAACAAGTTATTGCTCTTAGCATCATCGCTATCTTTGTCTGGCGTCTTATAAATCAAAAAAGAAAGAACAAATTAGGTAAAAATGAGTTTATAGTTTGGCTATCTTTTTGGCTACTAGGCGCTTTAGCAATTATATTTATTAGGCAAATTGATAATTTAGTGATCGCCCTTGGCTTCTCTGGCTCTGGTATCAACTTTTTAATCTACCTAAGTGTCATTGTTCTTTTCTATCTTGTTTTCAAGCTTCGCCTATCTATTGCTAAAACTGAAGCTAATATCACAAAAATCACTAGACATTTAGCTTTAAATAATGAAGATGACAATAAACAAGAATAAATGAAAATAGCTCAAATAGTCTGCGCCTACCCTCCCTATGCTGGTGGTATAGCTAACAGTGCTAAACAAATACATGATCTACTCTTACAAAGTCATAGTGTAGAAAACTTTCATCCGGGAAATACTAAGACCTTAATTAAAAAGGGTCACGCCGCTTTCCTACCCCAACTACTATGGAAGCTCCGCCACTTTGACTACATCTATTTACACTACCCTTTTTTTGGAGTGGCTGAAGTAGTTTGGCTTTTTAAAATATTTAACAAAAAAACTAAACTCATAATCCATTATCACATGGATGTAAAAAATGAGTCTATTTTAAATAAAATACTAAGTCTACCTAGTCGCCTGACAAGAAGCAGTTTACTTAAACAAGCTGACACTATAGTCAGTGCTAGTTTAGATTACGTAAAGCATAGCAATATTAAAAATTTCTATGCTAAACATCCCCAAAAGTTTCAAGAAATACCTTTTAGCTTAAACATCAATAAATTCTGTCCTAAAGAAATAAATCAAGAAAGTTCTAATCCCCTTATTACTA
>CAYIZC010000085.1:0-3045 GCA_964367805.1 uncultured Gammaproteobacteria bacterium | reverse complement strand
CCATTTAATATATTGGGAGAAATTAAAACACGAAAGAATAGATTTGGAAAAACTGAAGAATATGTAGTTGGAGACTTAGACGAATCTATTAATAAAGTCAGAGTTTCTAAAAGGACTGAAGAACAAAATGCTCCTATTCCTTACGAACAATATAGATTGACTGGTGAAAACTCTATAATGGAGGGTAAGTCATGGGAAGAAGCTAGAATAAAACCTACTAAAGAGCAAGCAAAATCTGAACAAAAAGAAAAAATAACTAAAAAAACAGAAAAAAAACAAGTCGCTAGAAAAGCTGATAGTCAGACTACTTTACCAAAGAAAAACTCAGCTAAACTTGTGATACCAGAACAAAATATATCAAATAAAGACAAGGTAAATAATAAAGAGGTAGAAATGTTGCGAAGAATTGAGCGTGATATGAGTATTCCAGAGCCAAGTAATGAAGAAAAGAAGTTTTTAAACTATGAAAATGGAAAATATTACCCAGATGCTATTTACTTCTCTGGAGACATTTACGATAAAATAGATTATCTTAAGGCTAATAAGCAAAATATTATTGAAGCTGTTGGCGAAGACAAGTATAATAAGCAATTAGCTGGTCTTGAAGCTATAAAGCCTAAAAGAATATCATTAAAAGATATTACCTTTGACCCATTAGACAGGCACGTTGCTAATTTGCCGACTACATACGAAAGATATAGTCAGATGACAGACGGAAATGTTTTATCTGCTTTTACTTATTATATTAGTGCTAATAGAGTTGCACTGTCTCCTAGAGTACAAAGCTATGATGTTGTCAGATATGTTAGAGGCGATCAAGCGTCTAAGGATACTAAGCCAATTATGGGCTTAATTAAATCTGACGCAAAAAGATTGTTTAATCATTATTTAAAAACAGAACTTAATCAAGAAACACAAAAAATACTTGAAGATAAATATAACAAAGAGAAGAATAGCTATGTAAAACCAGATTATTCAAAGATTCCAGTTAATATTTTAGACATGGCAAAAGATTTTAGAGGTAGAAAGTTTATAATGTCTCAAACTCAAAAAGAGGGCGTTGGCTTTCTAGTAAATAAAGGTTCTGGAGCTATTGCTTATGGTGTAGGAGTCGGAAAGACTCATACTCTTGCTATCGCAACTAAATCTAATTTAGATAAAGGTTGGACTAAACGACCATTATTTATTGTGCCAAAATCAACTATAAGTAAAACTTGGATAAATACACTGCATGCAATGTTTCCTACGCTAACCATTAATAATTTAGAGGGCTTACAAGCTCCTATTGTTAGAAAATTAAAGAAAGAACGAGGAGATAACCCAAAAGACTGGATTAGAGACGGAGAGCTGACCATTATTTCCCATGACGGAGTATTAAGACTAGGTTTTAAAGAAGATGAGCTAAGATCAGCCGCAGGAGATTTGGAAGATGCTTTATGGACTGACCCTAGTACTAAAAGAGGTGCCGAGAAGTCAAAAGAGAAATATGACGAGATTTTAGGAAATGCTCAAAAATATGTTACAGATATTATGTTATCTGACTTAGGTTTTGACCACATATCAGTTGATGAAGTGCATAATTTTAGAAAGATATTTCAAGGTGCCAAGCCAGAAAAGACAGACAAAGACGGTAAACAAGTTGGAAAAAAGAGATTTGGTAATGTTATTGGAGGAACTCCAAGTAAAAGAGCCCAACAGTTATTCTTAATGACTCAGTATATACAAAAAAACTATGGTAATAGAAATGTATTCTTAGCTTCTGCTACTCCATTTGAAAATCATGCAACAGAGGTTTATAACATTTTATCTTTAGTGGCCAGAGACCGCATGAAACAAATGGGTATCTTAAATATCAATGACTTCTTTTCTACTTTCGCTAATTTTGAAGTAGAGCTAGACAGAAAACTAAATGGAGAGTGGTTAAATAGAGAAAAAATGAAGTCATTTTCTAACTTGCCAGCTTTACAGTCTCTTATAAAAGAGTTTATTGACTATCAAGAAGACCCTACTTTAGTGCGACCAGATAGACGTGTAATTACTCCTACTTTACAAATGAGTGATAAACAGATTGAAAACTTAGCAAAAATACAAAACTTGCTAAATGGTACGTCAAATGAAGAAGATACTGACGGACTAAGCAAGAAAGATGTTGAGGACGGAGCTTTTTTAAAGGCTTCTACTTACTCTATTGCAAATAGTGTTTCTCCTTACTTTATTAAAGAATATGCTGGAGAAATAGAAAGTATTGAGAAATTAATTGAAGAATCACCTAAGATTAAATATACATTAGAAGCTATAAAAACATTAAAGGCAGATAAAAAGACTAAAGACTATGGCTCGTTTGTCTTCTTTGGAAAAATGGGGGTTGAATATCACCCAGCACTAGCAGAATACTTTGCTAAATATCTAGGTTATAAGAAGTCTGAAGTTGCTTATATATCTGGTAAGGTTACAGATGATCAAAAGGAGGTTATTAAAGAAAAGTTCAATACTGGAGAAATAAAAGTTCTAATTGGCGGAGACCAAACAAAAGAGGGAATTGACTTACAAAATAATGGCTATGCTACATTTAATCTAGCTTTGGGTTGGAACCCTACTCAAATACAACAAGTAGAGGGCAGAGTATGGCGACAAGGCAATAATAGAAATATTGCTCCTTTGGTATATCCATTAGTTGAAAACTCTGGAGACGCAATGATTTATAACAAGTTTGAGGAAAAAGGCGGTAGAATAAATGATTTATTCTCTTATGCTGGAAATATGTTTGATGTTGGAGAAATTGACCCAGCGGAAAAGAAGTTATCACTATTAACTGATCCGCAAGATAAAGCTCGCATGCAAATTGAAATTGATAAAGTAGCTTTATATAATGAGCGAGTAATGATTGATAACGACCTTAAAGATTTGATAAAACTACAATCTGATATTACTGATGCTAAGGGAAATGTAGAATATTATACTAGAGAATTAAAAGAAGAAGATATTAGTGATGATAGAAAGAAGCAATATAAAAAAGAATTAAAGAGATATAATGATAAATTAGAA
>CAYIZC010000084.1:0-3118 GCA_964367805.1 uncultured Gammaproteobacteria bacterium | reverse complement strand
ACACCAGGTATTTCTGGTTCAGTGCTAATTATAGACTCACCTGCCGCAGCTAAAGCCTCTAACTCTTCACGGGTAGCGGGTACCTCACCTAAACTCGCATCAAGAATTTCAACTCTAGTGACATACTCTGAATCTTGCAGTTGCTTAACTTGCCAAGAAACCTCAGCATATGAGCCAGCCTCACCAGATAGAGCAAACTCTTCATTTAAACTAGCATCAAAGGCTTCAAAACTTATAGTGCTAAGGGTATTTTTTTCTAACCAAGAAAAAAAGTTAGTCCAATAGATATGGTTTTCTAGTAATGGTGAAATAATTTTAGTCTTTTCAATATAAGCTAGAGCATCTTTTGCCTCTTCTCTTGTTTTACTAACCTCTTGATTTAAAATTTTCATCTCTGCCTTAGCCACTTCTAGCCTTGCCTCTTCATCTTTCTGCCACCAGTTGAGTCCTAGATATATTTCTAAAACCACAAAGACAACAACACCAAGAATGAAGATAAGGCTAAAAATATTTTTACGCCAATTGAAGTCTAGGCTAGTCTCCTCTTTGATTAAATTAAGATCTAATATCTTTGGATTTTTCAAAGACTTCTGCTCATTGTGTTTCTTTTGTTTTCTTTTTTTAAACAAATCCATATTTTATTCTATTTCTCGCATTGCCAGACCGATGGCAACGGCGAGTTTTGATCCATTCTCCATTAAAACTGGTCTAATCTCTTGGGGGTAAGTAATTCTTGTCCAAGGGTCCCCAATTATTACCTTTATATCTAAACGTTTTGACAAGTAGTCTGATAGGTTTAAAAGGAGAGCACCACCACCGGATAAAATAACTTTTTCTAGTGGTTCTTCATTTTGTGATTGATAAAAATCACGTAAGTACTTCATCTCTGTTACTATCGGTTCTATTGCTTCAAGGACTAATTTAGGGAGCTTATCATCTTTAGCATTATCATTTAAAGAAAAACTGAGGTCTAGCTTAAATTGCTCCGCCTGACTAAAGCTCATGCCCAGCACCTCAGCCAACATCTTAGTTATAGTGGCTGCACAAACGGAAAGACTACGATTTAAAACTGGAATACTGTCACGCACTATAGATAGATCTGTACTATTAGCTCCAATTTCAACTATCATCATTGGTGTTTTATCATCTCCTACTAAAGATCTCACAAGAGAGAAAGTTTCAGTTTCTAAACTAGATAAAACTAAGTTTGCTTTTTTAAATACGTCTATGTATTTCTGAACTAATTTTTTAGGTGAGCCGGTTAGAAATACTTGCATATTGCCACTACTTTTTATCTTTCCTTTTTCATCGGGAATAATCTTCCAGTCTAAAATCATTTCATCTAAGGGTAGTGGAATAACTTTACGAGCTTCATCGGTAACCACCTTAGCTAGCATTTTCTTATCAGGAACAGAGACAGAGATAATGGAGGAAAAAACTGAAAAAGTGGGTAGCGAGACAGTGGCCCGCCTTGACTGAAAGCCCGCATCTTTTATCACTTTTGAAATTGCCTGGGCGAGATAATTGGTATCTTCTATTTTGTTAAAATTTAATTCACTGACATTTTCACTAAAAGCGTAGTTAGACAAGTATATCTTACCACCCTTTTTTTTCAGTTCAACCATTTTAAGTGAAGAGTCGCCAATATCAATTCCTAAAAAAAGATTATCTTTGCCGAAGGAGAATAAACTCATATATAAATCAAAAAACTAATTGAATTATCCTTATATTTACTATATACTAGATTATATAATATTTAGTAATATTAAACAAGGATTTATGTTAAATTTTTCACGCCTGAAGAGACCACTTCTTATAATAGGTTTTATACTATTTATTGTTTTAATTGCCTATTTACTCTGGAGTGCATTTTTTAAAGAAAGTGTAAGCCCTGTCACTCCTGGCTCCCCTGTTGTAAATGTTGGTCCTGGTGGCTTTCCTAGTGTAGGCGAGGGTGGTGAAATAGATGATGGTGGTGGTGATGGCACCGGTCGTCTACCAGACGGCACTTACCCAGAAGATGAGGGAGAAGATTCCCCTATTGTTAGTCCTGACCCTGGTGCTACTGCTCCTCAAGAAGTCGCCGGAGGAGGACTTACTGAAGTAAAGCCGATAGTCACTGACAAAACTCTAAACCCTTCACTATCTAGTGATGGCAATATTAACTATTATAATCGAGAAGATGGTCTTTTCTATAAAGTAGATAGAAATGGCAACATTACTAAACTAAGTGACAAGGTCTTCCATCAAGTGGAAAATGTCACTTGGGCTCCCAATACTGATAAGGCTATTATTGAATACCCAGACAAGTCAAAAATATCCTATGACTTTAACACTAAAAAACAATCTACTCTCCCCTACTACTGGGAGGATTTTTCTTTCTCGCCTGATGGTAAACAAATCACTAGCAAGAGCATAGGCTTAGATGAAAAAAATCGTTGGCTAATAGTTTCTGAGGACGACTCCTCAAAAGCAATTGCTTTAGAGCCCCTTGGCGATCGGGCTGATTATATACACCCCTCTTGGTCTCCTAACAATCAAATAGTTGCCTACTACACTAAAGGAGTTGACTTTGATAGGCAGGAAGTATTCTTTGTTGGTTTAAATGGTGAGAACTTTAAATCAACTGTGGTTGAGGGTCGCGGCGTGCAAGCAAAGTGGTCGAAAGAAGGTGACAACTTGCTTATAAGCGCTTATCATTCACGTGATGACTATAAGCCCAAGCTTTGGGTAGTTGGCTCAAATCCTGACACCATAGGCTCTGGTCGTCGTAGTCTGGAGTTAAATACCTGGGCTGATAAATGTACTTTTGCTTCTGACACTGAAGTCTACTGTGCTGTTCCCCAAACTTTAGAACAAGGAGCGGGCATGTTCCCTGAGCTAGCGGAAAGAAGCCAAGATGATCTATATAAAATAAATTTAAAAACTGGCAGCAAAACTTTAATCGCTGTTCCTGATGGTGCCTATAATATTTCTGACATCATTGTACCGGAAGATCAGTCATACCTATATTTCAGTGACAAGGTAAGTCAAAACATTTATCAAGTAAGGTTGAGATAGAAACAAAAGAAACATACAGTAAATAAAAAACAAGCTATAAATTTAGCTTGTTTTTTAT
>CAYIZC010000083.1:0-3147 GCA_964367805.1 uncultured Gammaproteobacteria bacterium | reverse complement strand
GTTAATATCTATAGCCTTAAGCTCCCAAGTAAGTTTATTTTTTTTATCATGCAGTAGGGAAAGCTCGTTTCGGACTTTAATTTTTTCGGCATTTATTTTATTTAAAGATTCATTTATTTTTTGACTATCTTCAGTTAATGAGATTATCTCTTCTTGGAGAGATTGTATTTTTCTAGCATCTTCATCGCTTTCACCTGTTAGAATTGTTTTTATTTCTACTTGGAATTTTTCTCTAGCTTCAGCTATCATTATCCTTACTTTAGCGATATCACTTTCAAGATTTATCTTATCAAGTTGGCTTAAAAAGTCTTGGATAATACGACTAATAGTCTCCTCTTTACCTCCTGAGTGAGCCGCTTGTTTAATTTTTTGATTTATAAGCTGGAGCTCGTCATTTAGTTTAGATATTTTGTCACTAATTATTGTATTACTTTCCTTTAAACTTAGATCTTTTTTGTCAGAATACTTAGCGTCGAGCTCAGCTATTTCTTGCTCTAAAAGAGATATAGATTTCTTTGCCTCATTTTTGTCCTTAGTGAGCTCAGACTCTGAAACCTCTTCTCTAGCCTCTTTTTGAGCTGCCAAAGTAGCCTCTAGTCGGTTTAAGGCGTTTGTTTCGAGCAAGACCTGTTTATCAATCAGAAATACTTCATTTTTAATCTTATGGACCTTATTAAGCTCTACTCGACTTTCATCTAGTTGGGATAGCAAAACTGACTCTTCTTGTTTGGGTCGACTTTTCTCCAATGAGGAGATTTCTAGCTCCACACCCTCCAAGTCTCTTTTTAATTCTGCACTTTTATTACTTAACCAAGAAAGATCAAACTGGCCACGAGACTCAAGCTGGGACTCAAGTTCTAAATTAATTTTAGAGATTCTTTTCTCGAAATAATTTTTTTGTTCCAAAATTTCTCTCAAGCGAGGCTGAAGTTCATTAATTTTGCTGTAGTTGTCAGTGGTTCTAATTTGATTTAACTCTTCATTTAAGCTTAATAAATTAGACTCTTTGGTGATTTTTGTTTTATCGAGCTCTAGGTATCTATTATTGGCTAAATCGAGTTTAGAGCTAATGCTAGAGTAAAGATGAGAGTAGTATTTAAGCTGAGTGCTCTTTAAATTATCTTCTAGCTCTTCGCGCTTTTTTAATTTATCCATCTGCCGGCTTAGACTTTTTAGGCGAGGTCTAATTTCACTAAGAAGCATATCTACTTGTTGCAGGTTTTCATAGCTGGACTCAAGTTTATTTAAAGCCGAGTCTCTTTTGATTTGAAATTGCTTTACACCAGTTGCCTCATCAAAAAAATCTTTTCTTTCCGCAGCCGATGAGTTTAGAAAGTTATCAACCATTCCTTGGCCAATAACGCTATAAGTTTTTTGTCCAAAGTTAGCCTTTGCTAAAAGCATCTGAATGTCACTTAAGCGACAGCGGCTATTATTTAAAGAATATTCGCTTTCGCCACTTCTATAAACCCGCCTAGTTATAATTATTTGAGGACAGGTTTGAAGGATGTTGTCTAAATTATTCTTATCTTTTTTTAGCTCCTTCTTTTCATCATCACCATCTTCTTCTTTAAGATCATCTTCTTCATCCTCTTCTTTCTCCTCTTCTACCGTCCTTAAGTTCCTTGTAGGGTCCTTTTTAAAAGCAACAACACTTTCCTCATTATTTAAAAATAAAGAAACCTCAGCTAATCCAAGCTGGCTTTTTTTGTCTGATCCAGAAAATATTACATCTTCACTTTTTTTCCCTCTTAAGGTTTTAATGCTTTGCTCGCCTAGGGCCCAGCGCACAGCATCAGCGATATTTGATTTACCAGAACCATTGGGGCCAACAATTGCAGTTAATCCTCTTTTTTCGTCACTAATTAGTCCAGAAAAAATAAGTTTATTTTTATGAGCAAAGGATTTAAAACCCTGAATTTCAAGTTTCTCTAGATACATAAATAGAATTAAGCTAAGGTGTTTTTTTTAAATTAAAAAGGGCATAAAGCCATCTCCAACTATTATAGAGCAAATGCTTGATTTTTAAAAGAAGCTCAGTTATTATGAGCATATGATAATATCATTTAGCGGAACCCCTGGTTCTGGAAAAAGCACTATTGCTAAGATGTTAGCAAAAGAATTAAATATGCCACGTTATTATATCGGAGGCATAAGGAGAGAGGCGGCTAAAGCAAGGGGTTTGAGTTTAGCGGAATATAATAAGTTGGGAGAAACTGACCCCAGCACAGACATAGAAGTAGATAATTATCAAAAGAACTTAGGACAAGAGAGCGATAATTTTATAATTGAGGGTCGCACATCTTGGTATTTAATACCTCATTCTCTAAAAATCTATCTAAAGGTTGATTCTGAGGTAGGAGCTAAGCGTATATTTGGGAATTTGCAAAAAGATAATAAAAGAAATGAGGGTAAAAATCTTGATACTTGGCGCTCTGTTTTAGAAAGTAATCAAAAAAGAAATGCTAGTGACGCTAAGCGTTATCATAAATATCATGGCATAGATGCTAGTAATGAGGAAAACTTTGATTTTGTGCTTGATACTAGTAATTTAGACATAGCTGAAGTCTTTGAGAAAGTTAGTGAATTTGTGCTAAGCCAAGCTAAAAAATAGAGAAAAGTCTAATTTGTGACTTAAGCGAGGGCTGGCTTGACATATACAAAATTAAATTATAATATTAGGGAAGGATAAATTATAAAAACATGAAGCGAGATGTCATGTCTCGTTTATATTTATATTAGTAACTATATGGTTGAAACTAAAATGGAATTAAAGCCAGGCTTAACTGTCAGGGTTTTTCAAAAAATTAAAGAACTAAACTCCAAGGGTGAGGAGAAGGAAAGAATTCAATACTTTGAGGGTATGATTATTGCTCGTAAGCACAACAAAGAGGTTGGTGCTACTATTACTGTGCGTAAAGTATCTGAGGGAATTGGAGTTGAAAAAATATTTCCTTTAAATTTACCAACTATAACTAAAATTGAAATAAAGAAAGAGGCTAAGGTAAGACAGGCTAAGCTTTATTATTTACGTTCTGGTTATAAGAAGAGACTTAAAGAAAAGGTAGTTAAATAAATTTACCCAAATCCTTGTTTTGGGCGAATGGTGGAATTGGTAGACACGCAAGCTTGAGGGGCTTGTGGCCG
>CAYIZC010000082.1:0-3160 GCA_964367805.1 uncultured Gammaproteobacteria bacterium | reverse complement strand
GCTTAAAAGATTAATTATTAAATAATATGGCAGAAAAAATAAAGAAAGAAAAAAAGGAAACAGAAACACCAGAAGTGGAGGAAAAAGATTTAGCTAAAAATGAGGCAGTTGAATTTTCTGGTAAATTTACTAGTGCAGTTGGTCGTCGTAAGAGGGCTGTTGCTCAAGTAAGGCTCTATGACGGTGGCAAAGGCGCTGTTATGGTAAATGGTCTTAAGGCTAGTGAATATTTTCCTGGTGAGGGTTATGGCATCATTACTCAACCTTTAAAGGCAAGCGGACATGGACGTGAATTTAATTTTTCTGTTTTAGTAAAAGGCGGTGGTAAAGCTGGTCAAATTGAAGCAACTCGTCTTGGTATTGCTCGTACTATTTTAGAAGTTGACCCTGAAGCTAGAGAAGCCCTAAAGGCTAACAACTTCCTTACTCGTGATCCTCGTCAAGTTGAGAGAAAGAAACCGGGTTTAAAGAAAGCGAGAAAGGCCCCACAATGGTCAAAGAGATAAGAATATATATTTTTTTAAAATATCAAAAAAATCCTCTAAATTTAGGGGATTTTTTATTTCAAATTAAGATAGCCTAAACTCAGATTCAAAAATAGTCTAAAATGGAGTTATAATATATTTAATAAGATTAGAAGATAGAAAAATAGTAGTTTTCTAAGTTATTTTGCTATACTGGAAGTATAAAATAAGTATTATGTTAAATTCAGACAAACAAATAAGTGATCTTAAAGTTAAGCTAGAAGAACTTAAAGGTATTTTAGCGATAGATAAGAAGAATAAAAGAGTAGGGGAGTTAAGGAAGCTTATGCTCGCTCCGTCTTTTTGGGAAGAGCAGGAAAAAGCAGTTAATGTGAGTCGCGAGGCAGAAGATTTACAAAGCGAGCTAGCTGCTTGGGAAAAGATAGAGGCTGATATTTTTTTGGCCGAGGAGATGTCGAAGTTAATAGAAGATGAGGGTGATTTGGCAGAGGGAAGTCTAAAGGAGGAAATGCAAGAAAAATATAAAGAACTAGAAAATAGTATAGCGAAGCTTGAGTTTAAAGCCATACTTTCTGGCAAGTATGATAGCAATAATGTGCTTTTATCTGTTTACGCTGGTGTTGGTGGGGTTGATGCTCAAGATTGGACCGAGATGCTAATGCGTATGTATATACGTTTTTCTGAAAGAAATGGTTTCAAAGTCAAGATTTTAGATAGGAACTATGGCAATGAGGCGGGGCTTAAAAGTGTTACCTTAGAGATTTCTGGCGCCTATGCCTATGGCTATCTCAAGAGTGAAAACGGTGTTCACCGCCTACTTAGAAATTCACCCTTTAATGCCGACGGTCTAAGACAAACCTCTTTTGCTTTAGTTGAGGTAATCCCTGAGCTAGGAAGTGTAGGTGATGTTGTTTTAAAAGATGAAGATATTCGTATAGATGTTTTTCGCTCTTCTGGCCCTGGTGGTCAAAGTGTAAATACAACTGACTCAGCTGTTCGTATAGTGCACCTTGAAAGTGGCCTAACAGTTAGCTGTCAAAGCGAGCGCTCACAGCATCAAAATAAAGAAAGTGCATTGAAAATTTTAAAAGCTAAACTTAAACAAGTAGAAATTAAAAAAAGTGCTGAAAAAATAGATAGCCTAAAAGGTGATGTACGCCAAGCCGACTGGGGAAGACAAATTAGGTCGTATTTTTTGTATGGTAACAGATTAGTAAAAGACCATCGCAGTAACTTAGAACTTAGTGATGTCGATGGCGTCTTAGATGGTGATATTATCAAGTTTATAGAAGCTTACTTAAAGTTTTCCAAGCTTTAGTTTAAGTTAAGCTCAGGCTTAAAGTTATAAAATACCAGTTTAGAGCTGGTATTTTATGTTTAAAAAAGCCAAGATATTTCTATATTTAAATTTAGCTCTCTTACTTATATTACTTTTAAGAGGCTTTTTCTTGTACCAGGGCTTAGATGATAGAGTCAGTGTTTTAGCTGATCATTATAATCGGAAAGTTAAATTTAGAGCATATGTCTGTGAGGAAAAAGAGCTTTCCTATAAATTACAAAGGCTAAAACTTTGCCTAGCGGATGAAAAAATTTTAATCACTAGACCACTTTATCCCGAATATGATTACGGAGATTATTTAGAAGTGTATGGTAAATTAGAAAAACCAGAGATATTTTCTGACTTTAACTATCCTCGTTACCTTGCTTCCCAAGATGTATATGGGACCATGTATTATCCTAAGTTAAAAATACTGGAAAGTGATTTGAGTTTTAAGCAAGACTTATTTCTTAAAGTTTTAAAATTAAAAAAGAAGCTTAAGACTATAATTAACTATAGTTTACCTGAACCAGAGGCAAGTTTAGCAAGTGCCGTTATATTGGGTTATAAAAAAAGTCTTTATAGTGAAGATAGAGATAATTTTAGAAAGGCTGGACTCAGTCACTTAATGGTAATCTCTGGTACCCACATCTCTATTCTAGCGGGATTAATTTTTTCCGCTCTAATATTTATTGGTTTAAATAGAAAGCAATCCCTAAAACTTCTGTTCTTATTTTTTATATTTTACCCTCTTTTAATTGGTTTTAGCGCAGCGGCAATAAGGGCCTCTATTATGGGCGCTTTAGTTTTTCTAGCCTATTACTTTGGGCGTCTAACTAGCTCTAAGACAGCCTTAGTTTTAGCGGCTAACATTATTTTATCTTCCAATCCGCTTTTAGCATATACAGACATAGGCTTTCAATTATCATTTGCCGCCTTACTTGGTATTATTTACATCTATCCTCTAGGAAGGTCAATAAGTTATAGAATTGAAAAAGGAAATAAATTTTATAGCAAAATATTAGTTTATCTCTTTGAGGCTTTTAGTTTGACCTTGGCTTGCCAAATATTTATCTTTCCTATTACTACTTATCATTTCCATTCCTTTGCCAGTCTTTCTTTTTTAGCTAATCCGCTTATTGCCTGGCTAGTGCCACTTCTTATTGCCAGCCTAAGTCTAGCCCTCCTAGCTTCTCTTATTTTTCCCAGCTTAAGTGTTATTCTTTTTAGCCCCGCTTATTTCTTTTTAAGTTTTTTTAATTCTTTTGCTAAATATTTTGCTCACTTTGAAAGTTTTTTTATAGACTTGCCAGATTTTGGACTTGTCCAGCTTATAGTATACTACGCTATCTTATTT
>CAYIZC010000081.1:0-3170 GCA_964367805.1 uncultured Gammaproteobacteria bacterium | reverse complement strand
GGCCAGGGGATTTAGGTAAATTTTATTTTGCTATTTCATTTACTACTATTTTTGCTATTTTAATAGACCTAGGCTTAGCTAATGTCTTAACACGAGAAGTAGCTAAAAATCAAGACAAGGTGGCTCGTTTAATTGGCAGTATACTCAGCATGAAAGTGCCCTTGGCGATCATTTCAGTATTTCTAGCACTTCTTATTATAAATATTAGTCCGGGCGACCCTTTGGTAAAAATCTTAGTTTATATCTCTATTTTTTCCATGGTACTGGACTCTTTTACTAGCACTTTCTATGCCGCTATTCGTGGTTTTCATAATTTAAAATATGAAAGCATTGCGGCAGTAGTCTTTCAACTCATAGTGCTTGTTTTTGGCTACGGCTCACTTTTACTAGGTGGTGGACTTTACTTTGCAATGGGGGCCCTAGCTTTAGCGAGTTTATTTAATTTTACTTATTCTTTTTGGGTAGCTAAAGTTAGACTAAAGATCCCGATAAAACTAGTCTATGACAAGGTTTTAATTAAAAGCTTAATTTTTATTTCCTGGCCCTTTGCTCTTTATGCAGTTTTTCAAAGATTGTATACTTATCTAGATTCTGTTTTACTTTCTTATTTGGCTGGCGATGTCCAGGTGGGCTTATACCAGATAGCTTTTAAGATAGTTTTTGCCCTACAGTTTCTTCCTCTAGCTTTTACCGCCTCAGTTTATCCGGCCTTAAGTAAATATTGGCAAAGTGACAGAGAGCAGCTTGAGGTTACTTTTGCCAGAGCTCTTAATTATTTAACTATAATATCTTGGCCCATTATAGTTGGTACTTTTTTATTAGCAGATAAAATAGTCTTATTGTTTTCTGATGGTTACGCCGCTGCTGTATTACCGCTGCAAATTGCTATCTTAGCTTTATTTTTTATTTTTTTAAATTATCCCATTGGTTCACTTCTAAATGCTTGCGACTTGCAGAAGCGAAATACAAGGAATATGATAATTACTGCTATTTTTAGCATCTCTTTAAACATAATACTTATCCCACGCTTTGCGGCCATGGGGGCTGTTATAACAGTAGTGCTTAGTAACTTCTTAATGTTTACTCTAGGAATTTTTTCTATCTCTCGTTTAGTAAAATATAATTTCAAAAAAAATCTGAGCACACTAGGGAAGTCACTTTTAGCTTCCTCTTTAATGGGACTTTCTATAATATTGCTTAAGTCAATCTTACCTCTTCTGCTTATAGTTCTTTTAAGTGCGCTACTTTATTTAGTACTACTCTACTTGCTAGGAGGTATAAAGCGCGAGGACTTAGCTGGTGTCTTTAAATCTTTTAAACTATGAAAATACTACTTTTAACTTTAGAATTTCCTCCTTTTGCAGGGGGAGTTGCTAATTACTATAAAAATCTAGAAAAATATTGGCCTAAGGGTGATAATTTTAGGGTGATAAATAATAATAAAGGAGAGCTCGTTTCTAGTAGGCTTCCTTTTAGTTGGATTAAGGTAATAGGTTTAATTTTTAAAGAATGCCGGAAAAAAAGCTTTGACCATCTATTGATAGGTCATATATTGCCACTGGGTACAGCGGCCTATTTTGTTTCATTATTTAAACCACTCTCATACAGTATTATTTTACATGGCTATGATTTTTCCGCCTCACAGCTTAAGGCTAGAAAGCGTTATATAAGTAAACGCATATTAAAAGGGGCGACTAATATTATTTGTGCTAATTCCTATGTTGCTAGTTTAGTTACAGAACTATCGGCTGACTTTGAGACTAAAATTATTATTCAAAATCCGGGCATAGATACAAATATAGCTCCGGCAAGTTTAGAAATAATTGAAGAACTAAAGTCTAAGCATGACTTAACCGACACTTTTAATGTCTTTAGTTTAGGTCGTTTGGTCTTACGTAAAGGATTTGATAGAATGATAGAGGCCTTGGCAAGTATTGATGATAAAAATATTAAATATTTTATTGCTGGACGAGGAAAAGACGAGGCTTATTTAAAAGATTTAAATGCTAGCTTAAAATCTGAGTCGCAAGTTATCTTTTTAGGCTCTATAAACGATGAGGAAAAACAAGCCTGGCTAGGTGCTTGTGATATTTTTGCAATGCCAGCTAGACAGATAGGGCCAGACTATGAGGGCTTTGGCATAGTCTACTTAGAGGCCAACTTAGCCGGCAAAGCGGTAATTGCCGGGCGCTCAGGCGGAGTTGGCGACGCTGTTTTAGATGGTCAAAATGGTCTCATGGTCGATCCTGACAATGTAGGTGAAATTAAAGCAGCAATTTTAAAACTTAAAAATGATAAAGATTTAAGAGATAGTTTAGCTAAGACAGGGAAGCGTCGGGCTAGCTCAGAGTTTAATTGGGAAAAAATGCTTAAGACACTAAGGGAAAAAATTAAAATATAATTTAAATTAAATATGATCTCAGTAATAATACCTTTGTATAATGGAGAAAAAACCATAGTTAAAACTTTAAAAAGTATAGCTTCTCAAAGCTATCAGGCCTTGGAAGTAATTATTATAAATGATGGCTCTTCGGATAATTCAGAAAAAATGGTGGCGAAGTACTTAAAGAGTATAGATAATAATATTTCATATTATTTTTATAATCAAAAAAATGCAGGGGCACCCAATGCTCGTAATAATGGTTTTTTAAAGTCTAAGGGTGAGTTTGTATTATTTTGTGACGCTGATGCGGTCTTAGAACCTCACGCCTTGCAAACCATGCTTAAGACACTAGAGGAAAACCCCGAAGTAAGTTATGCTTATTCTTCTTTTAATTGGGGCAGAAAACTATTTAAATTAAATGAATTCGATGCTGAGAAGTTAAAAAAAATGCCCTATATACACACCTTAGCCCTTATTCGAAGAATAGATTTTCCTGCTTCTGGTTGGGATGAGAGTTTGAAAAAATTTCAAGATTGGGATCTGTGGTTAAATATGTTAAGTGAGAATAAGATAGGTATTTGGATCCCACAAGTCTTATTTAAAGTAGAGACAGGTGGAACTATGAGCTCTTGGTTGCCATCATTTGCCTATAAGTTGTTTCCCTTTCTGCCAGCTGTTAAGAAGTATAATAAAGCTATGAAAATTATTAAAAATAAATATGACCTCGCTTAAGCAACGAATCGGAAAATACAATTTTAAAAAAAATCTACCCTATACTATTTTAATT
>CAYIZC010000080.1:0-3320 GCA_964367805.1 uncultured Gammaproteobacteria bacterium | reverse complement strand
AATTAATCCTGGCAATAGAAACTATCAACTAGAAAATATCATCTATAGTGAATTAGGTTTAATTGATTCTGACAAAAGCCAGCCTAAATCAGGCAGCTCAACACAGCTTAGTCTTGATTTAGAAATTGATATAAAAAATAGAGCCAAGTTGGCCTGTGAAAAACTTTACAACACCCATTTACTAGCCCCTCTTTTAGAAAAGCAATTAAAAGATAAAGCTTTGTGGGATATTTTTATAAACATGGAAATGCCTCTAGTTTCCATCTTGGGTAAAATGCAATACTTTGGAATAAAAATTGATTTAGAGATACTAGCTAGTCTTGAAAAAGAGGTACTTAAAAAAATCAAAAAACTAGAAAAAAATATTTATGAGTCTGCTGGAAAAGAATTTAATATAAACTCTCCCAAGCAACTAAAAGAGATTTTATTTGAAGATTTAAAGCTCTCAAGCCAAGGAATAAAGAAAACTAAAACTGGTTTTTCTACCGCTGAAGACGAGCTTAATAAATTAAAAGATGCTCACGAAATAATTCCCTACATCTTAAGCTATCGCGAGTTAGCTAAACTTGAATCAACCTACCTCAAGGCGCTCCCTAAGATGATTAATCCTAAAACTGGTCGTATTCACTCTCACTTTAACCAAGTGGTAACTGCTACCGGAAGGCTATCTTCACATGATCCAAATTTACAAAACATACCAACAAAAACTAAAGAAGGGCGCCGTATACGCAAAGCCTTTATTGCAAAAAAGGGGTACAAACTTGTCGGTTTTGATTACTCTCAAATTGAACTCCGAGTAGCCGCTCATTTCTCGGGTGATAAAAAGATGGTGGCTGCCTTTAAGTCAAACGCAGACATTCACAGCGAAACAGCTGCAAAGATAAACGAAGTGAAACGAGAAGATGTGAGTCATAAAATGCGTCAAGAAGCAAAAGCAATTAACTTTGGCATACTCTATGGGCAGGGACCACACGGTCTTAGTCAAAATGCCGGCATAACTTATAAAAAGGCTAGCGAATTTATAGAAAGGTATTTCCTCACTTATCCTAAAATTAAAGAAATGGTAGATGGTTTTATTTTAGAAACAAAAGAAAAAGGCTACGCCAGTACTTTAATTGGTAGAAAAAGAAATCTTCCCGAAATAAACTCTAGTATGCCCTTTTTACGTAAAAGCGCTGAGAGAATGGCAATAAATACCCCCATACAAGGAACGGCTGCTGATATTATAAAACAAGCCATGATAAATATTGCTAATTTAATTTATGATAAGGAAGATGAAGTTAAACTAATACTACAAATTCATGATGAATTAATATTTGAAATTAAAGAAGATAAATTAGAAGAGTACATGCCTCAGTTAAAAGAGATTATGGAAAATACTACTAAACTGAAAGTTCCTCTAAAAATAGAATCCTCCCTTGGTGACAATTGGGATGACTTAAAATAAATAATTATGAGCCCAGAGAAAAAACAAAAAATAAATTTAAAAAATATCGCCTTACTTGGCCTTGGCAAAGATAACCTTGCTCTTCTTTATTTGTTTGAAAAACATAAAGCGCCAGTAACAATTACAATTTGTGACTTTAGACAAAAAGATAAGCTACCTAAACTTAAATTAAAAAATATTAAGCTTTTCTATCAACTGGGAGCTTCTTTTAATACCAATCTAGAAAAATTTGATATTTTATACCGCTCTCCGGGCTGGCCCCTAAATTGTCCTGGTATTAGGGCTGCTTATAAATTAAATAAAAAAATTGAGGTAACAAGCGCCTTAAATTTTTTCTTTGATCTTTGCCCTAGTAAAAATATAATTGGTGTAAGTGGTACCAAGGGTAAAGGAACGACCGCTACTTTAATTTATAAAATCTTGCAGTCAGCTTATAAAAATAAACGGGAGGTGTTTCTTGGAGGAAACATCGGCATTGCTCCTTTGTCATTTTTGGAAAAAATCAAAACAAATGATTACGTGGTGCTTGAACTCTCCAGCTTCCAGCTTGAAGATTTAAAACATTCTCCTAAGATAGCCTTACTTACTAATTTGTTTCCCGAGCACTTAGCTCCAGCCGATCCCAACAATCCTAATTACCATTCTTCACTAAATAGCTATTTTAAAGCTAAATTAAATATTGCTAAAGGGCCTAGTAACAAATTCTTAATTGCCAATCTGTCTCTTAAGGACAGCTTAGAAAAATTAAAACTAGAAAAAGACATTATTTATTTTTCAAAAAGTGAACTTAAAACAAAGCTGGTGGGCGATTATAATAAAGAAAATATTGCTGCTAGTGTAGCTTTAGCTAAACTTTTAAAAATAAAGCCTTCAGTCTATGAGCCTGTTATCGCTAAATTTGGCAACCTCGAACACAGACTTCGCTTAGTAGCTAAAAAAGCTGATGTTAAATACTACAATAACAGCTTTTCAACTACACCGGAGAGCAGTATCTTAGACCTTAAGTCATTTTCTGGCGGGATTATTCAAATTGCTGGTGGCGCTGATAAGGGAGCCAGTTTTAAAAATCTAGCTAAGACAATTTTAGAAAAAACCTCTCACTTAATTCTCCTACCTGGCAAAGGTTCTGAAAAAATAGCCAAAGAGTTAGAGAAAATTAAATTTCCTAAGGTAAGACTTCATTTTGCTACCAGCATGGAAAGTGCAGTAAATAAGGCCTTTAAATTATCAAAACCTCATGACATAGTTCTGCTTTCTACCGCCTGTGCCAGTTTTGGGATTTTTAAAAATTATAAAGAGCGGGGTGAATTGTTTGAAAAATACGTAAACAAAATTAAAGCCTCTTAAATGATAAAGTTTAGTAACTTATGATAATATTCTTACACGGCCCTGACACCTTTCGCTCCCGCCGGATAATAGAAGAAATGAAAACTAAGTTTATTGCTCAATCTAGTAGCAATGACAATAGTTTAGACTCCATCGATGGAGAGCTTTTAAATATTTCCCATATTGCTGAAAAACTAAGCACCGCCTCCCTTTTCTCACAAAAAAGAATGGTGATAGTAGAAAATATATTTAAAAATAAAAAAACTAGTATTTTTAGTGAACTTCAAAAATACTTAAAAAAAATCGGTGATCAAGAAGATTTAGTTATAATCTTTAAGGACAATAAGGTTGAGGCCAATAAATTAACGGCTGACGCTAAATCACTATTTAAGTTTCTAAGCCAACAAAAATACACTCAGGAGTTTAAAACTCTAAGTCCCGTGGCTTTAAATAATTTTATAAAAAAAGAACTAGATTTATACTCTAAAAAGATAAATCAAGGAGCTCTTAGCGAGCTTCTAAAAAGAACTGATGGCGATCTTTGGCT
>CAYIZC010000079.1:0-3345 GCA_964367805.1 uncultured Gammaproteobacteria bacterium | reverse complement strand
GAAAAATATTGATGAGAGGCTTAGGTTTGTAATAAATTTAAGTAAAATTCAAGCGATCTTAAGTAAACGCTTTGATAGTGGCTTGGGTAATGGACTGGGGTTTAATGAGTTTTTAATTCTATTTAATTTAAGTAATGCTGAAAATAAAAAGATGCGTCGGGTTGATATAGCCGAAAAAATTGGACTCAGCGCTTCAGGTGTAACAAGAATGCTTTTACCTATGGAAAAAATTGGCTTAATTAAAAGTGAGCTAAAGAGTGAGGATGCTAGAGTAAGGAATGTATCTTTAACTAAGGGCGGGAAAGAGAAAATGGAAGAGGCTATGGAAAGCTTAGAGTATTTATTAGATGATCTTATTCCTAGCAAAGACAAAGCGGCTCTTTTTAGTGCTCAAGAATTATTAATAAACATAGGCACTCGGCTTTTAATGAGCTAGTACTTAGTAAATAATATTTAAAGGAGCCCTAAACTATGAATATAAAAACTGCTTTTTTTCTAGCTTTTAAGTCTATTAAAAGAGGGAACAAGGGAACCCTACTAATGACTATTTTGATAATGACACTTGCTTATGTCAATTTAGTTTTTATCTCCTCTATATTTGGGGGTATAGTCGAGGCTATAAATGAACAATCTATAGACTATCAATATAGCAATATAGTTATAGAACCAGCTCCAGATGATAGGTATATAAATAACAAAGAAGCACTTGCGGCGATAGATGACATCCCCGGCGTAGTTGGCAGTTCGGCTCACTATCGCGATAATCCAATAATAGAGTACGACAAGGGGAGGAACGGCAAGGATGTTAAAACTGGCCGCTGGGCCCTAAAGTCCATAGATCCGAAAGCAGAAAAAAACGTTAGCAAAATTCATGAAGCTATAATTGCTGGTTCGTACTTAGAAGAAGGTGATAAAAATAAAATATTGATAGGTAAGGAGGTGTCTGGGGGTCATGGTGGTGATCTTGATTATTTAAGTCTAGGAGTTTCACTTGGCGATGAAGTCTATGTTAGTTTTAGTAATGGCATAAGAAGGCCCTATGAAGTAAAGGGAATATTTAGCACTAAAAGTACAGCTATAGATCAAACAGTTTTTATCACTAAAAAAGAAATGGAGTCGGTGCTTAGAATTAGCAATCAAGCCTCAGAAGTTTTAGTTAAAATTGAAGACAAGGGTAATGAAGATGTTTATATAGAGGAGATAAGAAATTTAGGTTTTGAAAATGAAGATATAAAAAAATGGAGCGACCTAATGGGCTTTACCTCTGGAGCTAGCGCCAGCTTTGATATGATAAGTATAATACTGGGAGTTATTGGCACTTTTGTTGCCGGTATAACTATTTTTATCATCATCTTTGTTAGCGTGGTTAATAAAAGAAAGCAAATAGGGATACTTAAGGCGATCGGTATGACAAGCGGCACTATAGTACTGCACTTTGTTATTCAAGCCTTATTTTATGGAGCTCTAGGTATTATTATTGGTGCCTCCTTTGTACTCTTTGTGATTCGGCCCTACTTCATCTCCAATCCACTAGACTTTCCAGTTGGCTGGGTTTCTCTTAAAGTTACTTTTGATATTTTAAAAGTAAGCAATTTGAGTCTAATGGCAGCCGCTTTAATAGGAGGATTTTTTCCAGCTTATCGTGGTGCTAAAGAAAGTATACTTAAATCAATTTGGGGTTAATATTTTTTTAATTTATGATAATTAAGGTAGAAAATTTAAAGAAAACTTATCTAGGTAGAGTGCCTACGCATGCTCTTATAGATATTAATTTTGAAATAAAAAAAGGTGAATTCATTGCTCTTATGGGAAGAAGTGGCTCTGGCAAGTCGACTTTATTGCATCAACTTGGCTTACTAGACTCACCTAGCTCAGGAGATATTATTATAGACGGGAAGAGTTTGACCGGACTATCTGAAAAAGAGAAAGCTAGGTTTCGTTTAGAGAAACTTGGCTATGTCTTTCAGTCATATGCCCTGTTGCCAGAGTTAAGTGCAATTGAGTCGGTTTATCTCCCTTTAATGCTTCTGGGTTTTAGTAAAAAAGATTATCTTGCTAAAGCAAAAGACATATTATCTAAAGTTGGTTTAGCAGACAGGTTAGACCATTTGCCAAAAGAGCTATCCGGTGGCGAACAGCAAAGAGTGGCTATTGCCAGAGCTCTTGTCAACGACCCTCTAATTCTATTTGCTGATGAGCCCACTGCTAATTTAGACACAGAATCATCTATGGCTATTTTAAAGTTATTTAGAGAATTAAATAAAAAAATAGGACAAACTATTATTATGGTAACTCACGAGCCAGATGACAAGAAATATGTCGACAGGGTAATATATCTTAAGGATGGAGTTATAGCTAAGTAAGTTAAATAAAGTCTAGCTTTTTATTCCCTATATGCTATAATAGTAAACAGATTTTAATAAACAATAAACAATAAATTTATGAAAAAAAATCAATTTTTAAAAAAATCAGCTTTTGCTCTTCTAGGGCTATTTGTTCTAGTGGCAGTTTCAGCTTGTACAACTAATAATAACGATACGCCAAATGATTCCGCCAACGACTCTCAAGGTGAAGTTGTCGATAACGGGGATAATTTAGACGAAGAAATTGTCCAAGTCAAAACTCCATTGGTAGATAATAATTGGCTATGGTCTGAGACTGTAAAAGGTGATGAAAAGGTAGAGCCAAAGCAAAAAGAAGCTTTTGTTATTATGTTTCAAGAGGATATGAAAGTAAATGGAACTACTGACTGTAATAATTACTTTGGTAATTACCAAGCTAGTGAAGAAGGCGAAGTATCTTTTGGTCCTTTAGCTAGTACCATGATGTATTGTGAAGATTCTCAAGAAAGTGATTTTGTAAAAGACTTAAGCGAGGTTGAGGCTTACAACATCTCAGAAGACGGAGAAATTTTAAGCTTAGATTTAAGGGATGATGCTGGTACAATGAAGTTTGAAAAGACTGATTTAAATGGTGAGGAAGACGAGGCTTAAATAAATTAGTTAAAAAAAGATATAAAAAGTAGACACTAAGGTGTCTACTTTTTATTGTCTATTTAATTTATTTATAGAATTAATCCTTGGCTTCTATGCTTATTATTTGATAGGATTTTTGTTTTTCCCCTAGACCACTTTTTACAATATCGCCAATATTTTTCCCCAAAAGAGCACTGCCAAGAGGGGAGAGGTGAGAAATTATACCAAGAGCAGGATTACTTTCACTGCCACCTAGTATTTTAAAGCTCTTAATGCTTCCATCTTGATTGTTTATAAGGCTAACTGTTTGACCTATATTTACCGTATCAAGGTTTAGACTGGCTTCAATTATCTCTGCCTTATTTATCAT
>CAYIZC010000078.1:0-3375 GCA_964367805.1 uncultured Gammaproteobacteria bacterium | reverse complement strand
GAGTTTATTAGATATAGAAAATAAAATATTTAACCTAAATATAGCTGATAAAAGCGATAATTTATTTCTCCTATTACCTGATATGAGTGCTTTGCAAAAGGAGAGATTTGTAAACATTTTTGAAAATGACTTTAAGGTTATTTCACATGTAGGAGCGCACTCTCTTTGTAGAGTATTAGCAAATTTAAATAATTTTAATAATAATAAAGAAGTTTATACCAAGGCCTATCTTAAGCTATTAAATGATCCCAATTTAAACTCAGATGATGCTAGTTTGCTTTTTAAAGAAGAAATAATTTTTAGTGATAATAATATTTCAGACACTTTCTTTGCTAATATTTCTCGTTGGCCGGAAATAGATGGTAATAATATTTTAGAATCATTAGCAAAAAAAGAAGGTGATAAAAAAGATTTTCCATTAAATAAAGAGCAGTTGAAAAAAATGAGTGGCTTTATTATGGAAAATAGAGGACTGTCTCCTAGGTTTTGGAAGGGTTATTTAAATTCAGACAAAGAAAACCCTATTTTTTACCTAGATGAAGATATCTTTAAAATAGGGCTACAAAATATAGGAAGAGATTGTTTTAATGAATCAGGTGAAAGTATTGTTGATTTTATAGCATCACTTTCGGGAAGTGAATTTAAGCTTAACAGTAGTGATGCTGATATAATAATTAGAAAAGCCTTTAATTACTCCTATAACACTGAGCGCCTAGAAGCATTTTACAGATACAAGCCAGACTTAGTAGAAAAAATTTTAGTAGAAAATAATAATTTAAGCAATTGTCTTGATGCCAATATTAGCTATTCCCAGGAATTTAATTACACCTTACTAGATAATGTTATAAAAAATAATTTTTCTGATTATTCTGTTGATAGGTTTTTAAAGCATTTTAAGAAAAATAATAATTTAGAGATAATAGCTAAATTTAAGACATCATTAACTAAGCTAGAGTCAGACAAATTGCTTATAGGTTTTAAATCATTGCTAAAGTATGACTCACTTGACCCTGCTGAATCAAAAAAATTATACAAAGAAATAAGTTCATCTTCTTTAGAAAATGTGCGCACCCAAATTATAGAATCAATTGATGTTATCGGCTCGATGTTAAGTAATAGCAAAAATATTGATAGCTTGGAGCAATTTTTAGACAAGCCAAGAGCAGAGGATGTTCTAAATTTAAAAAATATTTCTCTTTTTATTGAAAAATATAGTCAAGAAAATAAGGGTAGAAGTGTGGCAATTATGCTCTTTGCCAGGGAATACTTACCCGACAGGTCACTTGAAGATGTTATAGATAGAGTGGCAAGTAATCTAAAAAAATATGGAGAGATTATTGAAAATAATTCTTATAAAAATACACCAAAAGGATATAGAGCCTCAATTGGAATGGAGTATGAGATAACGTCCTCAACTGCCAGGGGCTATGAGGAGTTAACGGGTCAAGCTAGCTTAAAGAGTGATATTGCAAGGATAAGCAAGGCGGCTAGAATTGGCTCAGGAAGTGACGCGGTTCATGAAATTGCCACTAAGCCTAGTGCTAATCCCTACTTAATGCTTCTTGAAATGAAGTTGTTTCACGATATAGAATACATTGATTTAAATTTTAATCGCAATGAGGATTATCAAAAAGGAGCTCGTGGTTTCCATTTAACTATAGGGGGAGAAAAAGGCCTATCAGTTAGCCAAGAGACCAATTTCTTACAAAACGCTATAATTGCTGCTTCTTGGGGAGGAGTGCAGGCTGGTGAAACTGGACATAAGGTAAATAGTGGCAGAGGGGTATCTTTAAGAGGTAGAGATGCTAATGCTTCTAATAATGTTGCTTTTTTTAAGAATCCTAGTCCTTCAGTTGAACTTCGCTCTTTATCTATAGACAAACAAGAAACACTACAAAGATCAGTAATTACATCTTTTAATGGAGCAATTGCTATTCAGGCTTTCCAAGACTGTTTTCCCGGTGGGTCTATAGAAGCAATAGAAATGAATGAAACTAAAGAGGGAAGAAAACAAATAGAAAAAACTCTAGAGGGGAAAGATGAAAAAGTAGCTAGTTTAGCCAGACTATGGTTGAGCTTGATTACAGATGTAAACGGCATTCTTAAACAACATAATGAGTCTTTTATTGATAATGAGAGTTTTGGTTATTTAGATGACAAAGGTGTTTGGGTAGATGCGGTTGATTTTAGAGGAGAGTATAACAAGAGTCGCTTTGACTCAGTAATAGCAAGTATAGACCCAACGCTTAGTCTTCCTGAGTATCACTTGGGAGCAAAGATAAATAGAGAGGATTTATTTAAAAGCTTTAGTGTTGATTTATCAGATAGATTAATTAGAATAAATAATTTATTTCTTAAACCAGGAGTGACTTCAGGTGACAGTGAGAAAAAAATAAAAAATGTTTATAAAGGTGATCACGCCAATGCAATTTCAATGTTACAGACTACTAAATTAGCCAATGATAGAATAGAGGATCTAAGCGATGAGTTTTTAGAGGCAACAGTATTTGAAACTGCTGGTGAGAAAAGAAAAGGCTATTATAATATTCAAGGAGCAAGTGAGATTATGTTTACCCACGCGGTACAAAGGTCTTTAATAGACTTCAATACACAAATAGAAGAATTATTGAACTAAGCAATAATTATTTATGAAAATAGAAGAAAAAAAAGAACAAGCTACTTTAGTGAGTAACAAGTTTAAGCGTAAGTTTAATTTTTTTGAGCTATACCGTTCTTTAATCTATGCACCAAGAGCAATAGTTAAACTAGCCACAAACAACAAAAAAAATTTGTTGGATAAAAATTTTGTTGAACGATTACAATTGGCAGTAACTGAAGTAAACGGTTGCCCAGCTTGTTCCTATCAGCATACTAAAATTGCCCTGCGCCAAGGTATGAGTAATGAGGAAATATCTAGTTTTTTAAGTGGTGCTAATCAGCACATTAAAACAGAGGAAGCTAAGGCAATAATGTTTGCTCAGTACTTTGCGGAGTCAAGAGGCTTTCCTAAGGAATACGCCTATCAAGCCATAGTAGATGAGTATGGCTTAAAAGAGGCAGAGATAATTCTTTCAGCGGCCCAAGTAATGATAGCCGGAAATATCTATGGCATCCCTTATAGCGCCTTTCAGGCACGTTTAAAAGGAAATAAATATAAGGACAGCTCTCTTGCCTATGAGCTACTTATGCTTGTAGGTGGTATTTTAATTTTACCAATTGCAATTATACATAGCTTGTTAAGAGCTCTATTTGGTTTTTCTAATAAAAGGCTAGACAAGAGCCTGGAGAATAAATAATTAGACTAGCTTTAGTCTAAAAATAGATAAAATTTGATATTGACACTAGGACTCTAAATAGCTTAAACTAATATAAGAC
>CAYIZC010000077.1:0-3399 GCA_964367805.1 uncultured Gammaproteobacteria bacterium | reverse complement strand
ATATAAGGAGTTTGTATTAAATTCTAGCTTATAAACCTTCTTAAATATAATTTTAAATTCTCTTTTATCAATATTTCCAGATAAACCTAATAAATTAATCATCTAATAAATAAAGAGGCACAGTTTAGTTGTTGCCTCTTTATTTATCTTTACTTAAATATTATTTGCCTTGTGTATTATCTATACTATAAATAATAAATACACTAACTAAAATAATTTTAAGATATCTTTATAAGTAATCCAAATAACAAGAGCCATTAAGAGCATAAAGCCAATGTTGTGAAATACTGCTTCTACTTCAGGGGAAACTGGCTTGCCTTTTAACTTCTCTATGAAAAGAAATAATATACGGCCACCATCTAGAGCTGGGAAAGGTAGTATATTTATCACCGCTAGGTTAAGCGAGAGTAGGGCGGTAAATTGGAGTAAGTAAGCAAAACCGAGTCTGGCTGCTTGGCCGGTAATATTAGCTATACCTATAGGACCAGCAAACTCCGCTTCCATTTTAGCGCCGGTAAATAGACCTCCTATTAAAGATCCAAAAGCAGAAAAAATTTCCTTTAACATCCAGCCGGTAAGCTTTGCTCCTTCAACTATAGAGGTGAATATAGGATAGCGAACAGTGCCAGCGGCCATAAGAGCAACGCCTATTATGCCATCACCAGCTTCATTATCTTGTGGTGTTACGGTAAGTGTCTTATCTTCGCCATTGCTACTAAGTAGCATTTCTATTTCTTTTCCGCCTTCACTTTTAACTAATCGCTGGACATCGCTTTCAAGGGCTACTTCTTGGCCATTTACGCGAACTATAAAATCACCCTCAAGTATTCCGGCTAGATCAGCTGGTGAATCTTTAACAACTTCAACTACTGCTACTCTTGCCTCACTTACCCGAGCGCCAGGAGCAAGATCACTAGTTGCCTGAGGAAGACCTATCATGTAACCGATGGAAAATAGGAACCAGGCTAAAATTACATTCATAATAACACCAGCGGAAAGAATTAAAGCCCTTCTTCCCACTGACTTAGCAGCAAAACTATCTTCATCTTTTCCGTCACCACCATTTTCACCCTTAATCTTTACAAAGCCACCTAGTAGTATCCAGTTTATAGAATAAATTGTCGAGCCCGGAGCCGGAATTTTACTTTCATCCTCGCTTTCCTCTAGCTTCGCAAAACTAGCTTTGCCGACAACTTTCTTCCATTTACCAAACTTATTTTTGTAATAACCTATCGCTCTGGGAGGAAAACCAAAACCAAATTCATCAGCCCTTACCCCTAAGCGGCGGGCGGTATAGAAATGTCCCAACTCATGAACAAAAACTAAAAGGGATAAGACGAGGACAAATATAATAATTGTATACATTTATTTTTTATTTATTTATTTGAAATTAAGCAGTCGTTTAAACGGCCATGATATCTTCTTCTTTCTTGTCACGAATATTTTTTAACTCTTCATTTCGCTTGGCGGTGTACTCATCTAATTCTTTGATAAAGCGAAATTTATCATCTTCAGTAAGGTCTTTGTCGTCAAAGGCAGTCTCAATTGAGTCTTTAACTGTTTCTCTAGCCTGGCGCAATTGAATCCTAGTTTTCTCCATTTTATCATTTAAACTTTTAACTAGCTCTAGGCGACTTTCTTCTGTTAAAAGAGGAACGGTTAAGCGCACTTTATCACCATCGCCTATAACTCCTAAGCCCAAATTAGCCTCAACGATTCCCTTCTCGACATCCTTAATAGTGCTTTTATCAAAAGGAGTGACAAGAATATTTCTGGAGTCAGCAACAGTAATAGTTGAAAGTGTGTTTAAAGGGCTAAAGACACCGTAGGCTTTTACCATCACGCCATCTAAAACAGCGGGGTTAGCTCGGCCGGTGCGAAGAGTTGCAATCTCTGACTTAAAAAAGTCTATTGCTTTATTAAATTCTTCCTGATTGTCTTGTAAATATTGGTTCATAAAATTATGTTTAGCTATTTATTTATTTTAAATTGGCTGTCCCTAAGTATAGAATATTAGGGTTCCTATGGTCAACTAGAAGAGCGCTGCCCGCTCTTGTTGTGGGCAACTTTTTAGTAGCCCAAGTTTTTCCCCCATCACTAGAGCGGAAAAAAGTTGTGTTGGTCACGTAATAGATATTATTGGAATTTTGTTTATCAACCGCTAGAGCATTTATTACCGCTTCTTTTTCTGGCTGAATAATACCTAGCTTTTCCCAAGTAATACCATTATCAGGTGAGCGGAGTAGAGCTTGGTTGGTGGCGATAAACATGAGGCCGTCACCAGAAACTACAAAGTCGCGGAATGTTTTACCTAAGTTGTAATCCTTTAAGACCGCATTTAAATCTTGCCAATTGGAAACAGCAAAGTTTCTCTCTATTTCTTCTTGGTCTTGAGTTGGTCCATTTGAGCCCACATTAAAACTATAGATACGATTTTTCATAGTACCAACAAAAGCCAGGCGACTATCTAGAGGTGAAAGGATGATTTGAGAAATACCATCATCTAAGCGATAAATAGTACGCCAGGTTAAACCAGCATCCATACTTTTAATAATTTCTCCACGCGAGGTGCCAATATAAATATTGTTAGAATTATAATGATCAACCGCGATTGCCTTCACTAAAACCTCTAAATTATTATCGAAATAAACTTGCTTAAAGCTACGGCTACAATCTTCTGACTTATATAGGCGATTAGCAATGGCCGTATAGACTATACATTTATTTTTAGAGTCCACTTTTATATCAGCGACAAGACCATTGGGTAAATCTTCAGCTTTAATCCAACCATAGCGACCAACATTATAGGTATAATATAGTCCATTTTTATAGGAACCAAGATAAACTGCCATATTATCTTGCGGATCAAAGGTCATTAAGCTTACATTAAGGTTAGAGATATTCTTAGCTGAGCTTGAGTCAGCTAGCTTAGTGGTCTCTTGCCAAGTGTTTCCACCATCTAAGGATAGAAAGACACTGCTATCTACTCCCTTGTTAACATTTGAAGAGGTGGAGATGCTACAGCCGGAGAGAAAGAAAAAGCTAAATAAAATAACAGCTCCTAAAACTAAGTTCTTTCTATTTTTATAAGATGATTTAACTATCATACTAATTTTTTATTAATTAATATTTTAAAATATTACAAATTAATTGCCAATTGCTCTAAAACTACATAAGGATTAACACTGGCGCTCAAATATTCTCTCGCCATAGCCGCTAACTTAAAGCGCTCAAGTAGGTAGCTACTTACCTTATCATCTCCCAGCTCACTTTCGAGACTAGCGAGCACTTTCTTTAAATCCTCTAAAAGAACACTATGTTGCACTCTATCACTTGACTCATAGTGGAGCAACAATAAGTCACGCCAGAGTCCCTCATATATAGAGATCACCTCTTTAG
>CAYIZC010000076.1:0-3459 GCA_964367805.1 uncultured Gammaproteobacteria bacterium | reverse complement strand
CTGGCTTGGTCGATAGCCATAATCTAAAAATGGGCAACTTATTAAAAGATAATAATAACCAAAATGAAAACTCAAAAAAAGAAGATAATAAGAAAAAAGAAGAAGACGGCACTGAAAAGATTGACATGTCCGCAAGTGAAATCAAGTAAAGATAATGTAAAAAATAAAGAGTTTGACGGCTTTCCATTAGAGCATTATAGTTATTCGTCATTTACCAAGTTTAGTATGAATCCGTACATGTTTAAAGTTAATAATATCAATGGAGATTATCTAGAGGTAACTACTAAACCAAGCACTGTATTAGGCAGAGCTTGCCATAAAGCATTAGAGACTTATTACACTAAATCAGAAATAACCGACGACGGAGAAAAGATTAAAGAAGCTCATAATACTGGCGTGGAGTTCTTAAAATCATTTTCTGAAGACTTAATTGATTATAGTTCTACTATAAGTAATCGAGCTGCACTTAATGATAAATATGCTTTTGCTTTCTTTACTTATTTAAAAGAGATTAATCTTAAAAATGATATTAAAGAGATATTATTAGTTGAGAAAATGCTGGTTCATAAAGTAGAAGTTGACGGAGTGGAGCTTCCTATACCTCTAAAAGGTTCGGCTGATGTTGTTTATAGAGACATGGAAGATAGAATTATTATTCGTGATCATAAGTTTACTTCGAGATTCTCCCCAGAGGAGGAGATTGACGGAGCAAAACTACTCCAAGCCGCTTTTAATTACTTCTTAATCTATGCAGAACTAGGAGAACAGCCATATTCAATGATTTATGAAGAAGTTAAGATAACGGAAAATAGAAACAAAACAGAACGACAAGTCAAAGAGTTTGAAATAGTATTTAAAGACCAGCCATTAATATTTGATTTTTTCTTTAGATTCTACGAGGACGTTACTAATGCATTACTAGGAAAGCAAGTATTTGTACCAAACTTAATGACTTTCTTTGATAAAGAGGTATCAATTCTAGCTTATATCCATAAATTAGATATTGACGAGGAGAGAGAAAAATCATTTAAAAAGCTAAAGGTTACTAATATCTCAGACTTCCTTAAGAAGAAAATACAAACTGACGGTGCAATGAAGAAGTATTTAGAAACCGTCTCTCAGAAGTTTATTTCTGGAGACACTTTAAATTATAAAACTATGACTATTGAAGATAGAATTAAAATGAAACTAGCCGAGCATGGGCTTGGAGTGGAGTTTGACTCTAAAGTTGTTGGAGGTTCAGTAGTTCTTTATCGCTATGAGCCCTCTATTGGCCTCAAAATGACCCGTATTGAGTCTTTTGTGAAAGATATAGAGCAAGTGGTGGAAGTCTCTGATATTCGCGTTCTAGCCCCAATTAGAGACTCTGGGCTTGTTGGTTTTGAAGTACCTAATACTAATAGAACTTTCCCAAAGAATAAGCCATTGAGTGCAGGCTTTAATTTAGCTATTGGAGTAGATATTATGGGCGAAGTTAAATACTACGATATAAGAACAGCTCCTCATATGCTTGTTGCAGGTTCTAGTGGCTCTGGAAAGTCAGTATTTCTTAATGCTTTAATTAAGCAATTACAAAAATTATCTGATATTGAATTACACTTATTTGACCCAAAACAAGTAGAATTATTCCAATTTGAGGGTAAAAAGAACATAACTGAATACCAGCATGATCATGCACAAATTGCAAAATCACTTGAAGACTTAGTTAAAATAATGGAAGAAAGATACGTTGAATTAAGAAAAGCAAGAGTAAAGAATATAAATGGTTTATCAAGTATGCCTTATAAGTTTATAATAATTGACGAGTTTGCAGACTTAACTATGAAAAGTGAAGTCTCTAGGAATATTCAGTTATTAGCTCAAAAAGGTAGAGCTTGCGGAATACATCTAATAATTGCTACTCAAAGAGCCAGCACGAAAGTTATATCTGGAGACATTAAGGTAAACTTTCCCACTCGTGCCGTCTTTAAAATGAGTAAAAGAGCTGATTCTCAGGTTATGCTAGACGAATCTGGAGCTGAAAAGCTACTAGGTAAAGGCGACATGCTATTCGCTAGTGATAGAGGAATCGACCGCTTACAAGGCTTTTTAGCATAACTCTATGAAGACAGGAAACCCTCAACTAGAAAATGGTTATACCCCAATAGCCAATGAGTTGTTAGAGGGCATCTTATTGGCTGGGCTAGGTTCTGCTGAAATTAAAATTATATTAGTTATCTTTAGGCAAACATATGGCTGGTCTAGGAAAGAAGCAGAGATAAGCATTTCATTTTTTGAAAGACTAACAAGTTTAAGCAGAAGACATGTAGTTCGAGCCATTAGAATACTTTTATGTAAAGGTCTAATATCTAGATCTGCTGGAGCTAAAATGAAGTACGGACAGCCTGTGTATAAGTATGTGATTAATAAGCAAAACTGTTGCCAAAAGGACACTAGGACTATTACCAAAAGGACACCAGAACCTATTACCAAAAGGACACCTAATAAAACAAAGAAAACAATATTAAATAATAATAGAGCCAAACTTGTGGATAAGTTGTCTCTAAAGTAAAGGGAGCGGAGACCTGCGGTGCAGTCGCTTCGCTCCCAATAATTAAATATAATATGAAAATACAAAAATATAAATCTCCTATCTGCCCTCATTGTGGCCAAACAACCCATTATGACTTAAACCTTGATAAAGGAATCGCCTATCTTTTAATAGCTCTATACAACAGAGTTAGATTAAACGGAAAGAATGACGTTCATATACAAAATGAAATGGCAGTTGATAGAAGTATAAGCTCTAACCCAGAAGAATTAGCAACAGCTGGACTCATTACTTTTAAAATGGAAAAGAACGTAGCCAGAGCTAGGAAGCATGGACTAATAGCCTTTGTAGAACGTGGTTCTGGTAGATATTTAATTACTGGTAAAGGAGCTAACTTTTTAAGAGGAGAAAGCGTACCAAAAACAGCAATAATTAGAAAGGGCGGATCTAATGAGGGCTATTGGTTCTCAGATATTAATAAAACAACAATGCAAGAACTAATTAAGAAAGCTCCTTTCTGGGACGTAGACGTAGATAAGAGTATTACTAATCAGACTTTATTTTAAATATATGAATAAAAAAGTAATTACAATAATTGGAGCTGATAATACTTATGAAGTTAGAAATAGCTTATTAAGCCCAAAGAAAAAAGACTTCTATTTAACTGGCGAGGACTTATCTGTTTTTGACGGCTCCCATACATTTGAAGAACTTTACGAGCATAGATATATTTTGTTTATTGCTTTGTGTAGACAGGTAAACCACCTCGATTATGAGTATTATGGTAATAGCTCTGTTTGGCGATCTAAAGTAAACGGAGACGGTACAATCTGGGACGGCTGGTTTGTTATGGGTATAGGCAAGGACGCTGGAAAGCAAATAACTTATCACTTGCCGTTATCTCGCTGGGAGGAAACAGACTTTGCAGA
>CAYIZC010000075.1:0-3510 GCA_964367805.1 uncultured Gammaproteobacteria bacterium | reverse complement strand
AAAGCAAGATTTAAAAAATAGTGAAGAAGAAGACAACTCTTATAACAGTAAGGGCGCTACAATTGTAAGCTCTGACTATGAAGTAGTAGCTAGAGACCTTAACACCCCCTGGGCTATAGTAAAATTAGATGAAGGATCTTTTTTAATTAGCGAAAGGGGTGGAATTATTAAAAAAGTAGAGGCAAATGGCAAAACTACTACCATTGCCTCAATAGAAGAAGCCAGTGAAAAAGAAGAAGGAGGTCTTTTGGGCCTAGCCCTCCACCCTGATTTTTCTGAAAATAATTATATCTATATGTATTTAACATATGTAGATAATGCAAACAATAAGTTCAATAAGGTACTAAGGGCTAAATATGTAGATGATGGGATAGAGGATTTTGTTACCATCTTAGATAAGATACCAGGAGCAATCTATCATAATGGGGGCCGAATAATATTTGGGCCTGATAAAAATCTCTATATTGCCACTGGTGATGCTAGAAATGGAAATAATTCTCAAGATCTAAATTCTTTGGCGGGTAAAATACTTCGAGTTGATGAGGATGGTAAGCCACTGGCTGATAATCCTTATGGAAATGAAGTATACTCCTATGGTCATCGTAATGTTCAAGGCTTAGCTTTTGATAATGAAGGTCAGCTCTGGGCCACTGAGCATGGTCGCTCTGGCGCTTTAAGTGGTCTAGATGAGTTAAACTTAATTAAGTCTGGTAAAAACTATGGTTGGCCAGATATAGAAGGAAGTGAGGAAAGAGAAGGGATGATCAAAGCAATCGTTCACTCTGGAGCGGATACAACCTGGGCTCCCTCAGGAGCAACATTTTTAAATGATTACATATACTTTGTTGGTTTACGGGGTGAAGCTTTGTATCAGGCTAATATCAGGGATATAGATAATGTAGAGATTAAAGAATACTTTAAGGGAGAGTTTGGGCGCCTGCGAGATGTTGTAGTGGGAGATAACTTTTCTTTGTATATAATTAGTAACAATACTGATGGCAGAGGAGAATTGAGGGAGGGCGATGATAAACTAATTAAAATAAATTTAAAGTAATAAAAGAAATCTAGACGCTAAGTAATAAGATAAAATAAATGAAAAAAATAAGTCTTTTTGAGAATTTAGTTTATGAGGCAACAAAGAAAATACCAAAAGGGAGGGTGAGCACTTATTCTAGCATTGCTTCCTATATTGGCAGGCCTAAGGCAGCAAGAGCAGTTGGTAATGCTTTAAATAAAAACCCTTTTGCACCTCAGGTTCCTTGCCATCGAGTTTTAAAGAGTGACGGTTCTTTGGGTGGTTTTTCTTTTGGTGTTAAGGCGAAAATAGCAATCTTAAACAAAGAAGGAGTTTGCATAGTTTCAAATAGAGCAGCAGATTTTAAAGACATTCTATTTGATTTTAAGGACTAGAAAATAAGAAAGTTAAATATTTAGTACCCTATAATAAAAAACCTTAGAAATAAGGTTTTTTCTTATTAAATTTAATGCTTATTTACCAAAATTATTTATTCTTTACAGGTAAACGATTGTTTACTATAATAAATATATAAAGCTTAAAACTATGTTAGAAAAATATAAAAAATTAATTAGGAAATTTTATCAAAAGAATAGGCGCATGCCGAGCTATTCAGAGATAATGGAAATCAGTGGTCTTAAATCTAAGAACTCTGTTTTTAAGTTAGTAAACAGGCTGGAGGAAGATAAGTTTTTGGAAAAAGATAGTAAAGGTAAATTAATTCCTCGGCATATCTTGGGAGACTTAAAGATTTTAGGGGAGGTTGAGGCTGGTTTTCCTTCACCAGCAGAAGAGGAGCTAATCGATACAATAAGTTTAGATGACTTTTTAATTAAGAATAAAGAGGCTACTTATATGCTTAAAGTAAGTGGCGACTCTATGGAGGGAGCTGGAATTATGGCCGGTGACATAGTGCTAGTAGATCGTAGTCTTAGCGCTAGCCCTGATGATATAGTAATAGCTGAGGTCGACAATGAATGGACTATTAAATACTTAAGAAAAGACGGCAGCTTGACTTATTTAGAGGCAGCCAACCCTAAATATCCTAATATTTACCCCCAAGAAGAACTCAAAATAGCGGCTGTTGTAAAAGCGCTTATTCGTAAATATTAATATCATGCCTTATAATTTTAAAAATTCTCCAGCCACTATTTTACATATTGACGCTGATTCTTTTTTTACATCCTGTGAGGTGGCTAGGAATCCAAGCTTAAAAGGGAAGGCGGTTGCAACCGGTCTGGAGCGCGGTATAGTCTCCTCTCTTAGTTATGAGGCGAAGGCAATGGGGGTTAAAAGGGGTATGCCCTTATTTCAAGTAAAAAAGATTTGCCCTAAGATAGTTTTTTTAGCTTCAGATTATGAGATGTACAGTCTTTACTCTTGTCGTCTATTTGAGATTGTAAGGCGCTTTAGCCCTCAGCTAGAAGAATATAGTATAGATGAATGCTTTGTTGATCTAAGCGGGCTAGAAGAGCCTCTTAGGATGTCATATCTTGAAATTGCTCGAGCTATTCAAGAGTCTTTAGCTAGAGAGCTTGGTTTTAGCTTCTCTTTGGGCTTAGCTCAAAATAAGGTCTTAGCTAAAATTGCTTCTAACTGGCAAAAACCCTCCGGTCTAAGTAAAATAGAATCAAATGAAATAGAGTTTTATTTAAAACAGACTGAACTTATAAAGGTCTGGGGCATAGGGCCGCAAACAAGCAGTTATTTAAATAAATTAGGAATAAAAACAGCCTGGCAGTTTGCTGAGAAAAACTATGATTTTCTAAAACTTAGAATGAATAAATCTCAGATTGAAATTTGGCAGGAGTTAAGAGGGAACACGGTCTATAAACTTGAAACCGAAAGAAAAAATAAGTACCAATCTATTTCTAAAACTAGAACCTTTAGACCACCTTCAAATGAACAGGCTTATGTTTTTAGTCATCTATCTAAAAATGTCGAAAATGCTTGTTTTAAGTTAAGGCGCTACCACTCACTAACTACTAAAGTTTTCTTCTTTCTTAAAACGCAAGATTTAAAAATTGAAGGTCATGAATTTAAATTAATAAGAGCGAGTGATAATCCAATAGAAATTATTAAGTTAATAGATAAATATTTTTATCATATTTGGAAGCCCTCCCGACTATACCGAGCCACGGGAGTAGTCTTTATGGATTTAAGAGAAAATGTTTGCCGTCAGCCGGATTTATTTAATGAGGTGGATTTATCTGAGAAGCTATCGAAAGTGCTTTCTAGCTTAGATCTTGTTTCTAAACGCTATGGTAGGTCTAGCCTATTTTTGGGATCTAGTCTACGAGCTATACAATCAGAGGAAGAAAGGGAAAGAGAGGGTTTAAAATCTTTAGCTAAGGATCACGGATTACTAAAAGGGGATTTAGGGGGAAAGAGTTTAGCCTTGCCATTTTTAGGAGAGGTTAAATAGCTAAAGATAAATTATTGACACAGATATTTGCTTGACATATACTTGAGTTATCAAGTAATTAATTTTATAC
>CAYIZC010000074.1:0-3524 GCA_964367805.1 uncultured Gammaproteobacteria bacterium | reverse complement strand
CTGTTTTAGAGCATAACTATCCTAATTCATTTAACGAAGAAGCGGACGTTGTTTTTATGAGCTTAAAGCTAAGAAATATTTTAGTAATGTTAGATAACATATTTCCTAATTTCTTTTGTGCCTCTTTTTCTGATAATGAATTTAGGTATATTGTTATAGAAAGAGAGTATAAAGAAAGTTATAGTGATGTCATTTTAAATGTAGTAGTTCAAATAAAAGAATTAATTGCTCCATTTTCGCAGTGGTAAAATACCAAAACAAAAAGCCTCAAAAAAAAGAGGCTTTTTTTAAAATCGCCTCATAGGTTTATAAAAGAAAAAAAGAGTTCATTGTGAACTCTTTTTGTAATTTAAGGGTCTTTTTGACTCTTAATTAGTTTTAGCTTGCATCTTTTTTTTAAAAATAAGATTAAATATTACTCCTCCACCGACCATAGATAGGTATGTTATTCCGATAACAGTCCATACCTGAAACATATACTCCTTCATGGCTATTTGTCTTAGAGCGTGATCAGTGTATGCACCAAGTCTTACCTCTGGCAAGAAATGAAACAGTGAGTCTGCGGCTGCAACTGCAAACATACTTACAAAGGGAAAGACAAGGGCATATAGTGCTACTTGACCCCAAAAAGGAACGTCAGTATCTATCCCTACTAAGCTCAATATGTTTGAGGGGAGTACAAACTGGAGGAGAAAGATTGGGAGTATAAACAATACAAATCCAGTGGTTCCTAAAATATCTAGGATCTGATTGCTTTTGCTTAAATAAATTGTAAGTACAATGCAGATCATAAACACAGTCATGCCTATAAGTGAGATAACTGGTGTTGCCGCAAGAAGGCTTAAAACTCTTTTTTTTGTTTTCATTTTTTTTGTTTTTTATAAAAGTTAATATAATTTGATTAATTGCTAAAACCAACTAAATTAAGATGGGCTTAGCAATTAATCAAATGTAACTTTATTTTTAAATGTTCCATTCAAACAATATTAGTATAACATATTAAGATGTAATTGTCAATAGATATTAAGCTGAGTCCAATAATCTAGCGTAAGTCACTTGCTCAAGATATAACTAAGAATATTATTGTATATACGAAAAAACCCTTTTAAGGAGAGGTTTTTTTAGTATTTGCTCTAATTAGTGAAGAGCTAAGGCCAGTAGCTTTAGTAGTCTTGATACAAAGTAGAAAAAAAGGGAGGAGGTAAAAAATAGAGAGTCGTGTATAAAATTGCTTGCTAGTGATTTTTTTCAGATACCTCTGGTTTACCAAAAAGTGCAATATGTGTGTGCACAGTACCACGCTGTATTGACAATAAATTAGTGTTTGTTTATACTGTACATATATGTATAGTATAAACAAACAAGAAAAAATTAAATCAACAAATATAAAGCAAAATAGATTCTTATCTATAGCTAAGCTGGGTATTTCGGTTTTTCATGTAGATGACTTAGCTAAGATTTGGGATATCAATAATCGTAATACGCTTTTAACTACATTAAGTCGTTACGTAAGTAGTGGCTTGATGTACAGATTGCACAGAGGGCTTTACTCTATTAAGCCACTAGCAGAGCTAGACCCGCTCTTATTAGGGGCACAAGTTATAAATGATTATTGCTATTTAAGCGGTGAGACAATTTTGGCGAAACATGGAATTATTTTCCAAAGTGTTAGCCACTATACCTTTATGGGGGAGAAAACTAAGCGTTTTAAAATAGGGGAGAGTAGATACTATTGTCGTCAGCTTAAAACTGGGTTTTTACATAATGATAGCGGTATAGATAAAAGCGGAAAGTTTAATTTAGCAACACCAGAGAGAGCAGTGGCTGATATTTTGTATTTTAATCCTAGGTATCATTTTGATAACCCTGCTGCAATAAACTTAAAAGAGCTTAAAAAAATTCAAGCAGTCGTTTATAATAAATAAAAATATGATTACATTAAATCCTCAAGATGCAATCCATAAAGCCTGGCTTTATAGAATCCTAATTGCTATTGTCGATAATCCAAATTTACATAGCTTGCGTTTTAAGGGCGGCACTTGCGCCTCTATGATGGGTGTCCTTGATAGGTTTTCTGTTGACTTAGACTTTGATCATGTGGGAAGTAAAGGGGATCTAGTTCAAGTAAGGTGTGAGCTGGAGAAAATTTTTAAAGATTTAGGCCTAGAGATAAAGGATGCTAGCGTAAAAGTGCCTCAATTTTTCTTAAAATATCCGACTAAAAATAGCTCAGATAGAAATACATTGAAAATAGATGTTAATTTCCCTCCACCTAAAGCTAATGTCTATGAACCAATTAGGCTTGTTGATATTAGTCGAGTTGTTATTTGTCAAAATACCTCTACTATGTTCGCCAATAAATTAGTTGCTGTAACTGATCGCTTCAAGCGCAATAATTCAATTGCAGGTCGTGATATTTATGATATTTGTCACTTCTTTCTTAATGCTTATGATTATAATAAGGAGGTGATAATTGAAAGAACAGGTTTAAGCTTAATTGATTTTTTTAAAGAGTTGTTAGTTTTTATAAATGAGCATGTCACTGAGACTATTTTAAGTCAAGATCTAAATCAGCTTATACCCTATGATCAATTTATAAAAATAAGAAAAGTGCTAAAAAGAGAAACACTTATGCTACTTAGTGATGAGATTGAAAGACTTAAAATATCAAGCAAATAAAAGTTTTGTAAAGCTCCTCACATTCTTTGGGCTTTGAGGCGCCAAAGACAAGAATCTTTAAATACGTATGCTTAAATATTTACTCTTATATTGGGGTTTAAAAAAGGAAAAAGGAGGATGTTTATCTAAAACAAAGTTAAGATTTGAAATAGAGTCTAAGTAACACCCATTGACAATTTGAGATTTCGCTGATGTAATATGGTAAGTGAAACTAGCACTTTAAAAATTAACAATTTAGTTTAAACACTAAATTAATATAAACAAAAAAAGGAGTAGATCATGAAAGGAAAAAAATTAATTATCTCAGCTATTGTTTTGGCTTTAATGGTTTTTATATATCTCCTGGCAAACTATGGCAAGGAAGATGTAAATGAGGAAACCCTAAAGATGATAGAAAAAGAATTGCAAGATAGAAGCTTTAAAAACGCAGAAGGTTTTGGAGTCTTGCCTAATGGAACTTTTTATATCCACGAAACCATGCTTAAGGGTAAAGGACATGTTCTCCTTGTTATTTCAAAAGAAGAAGGAGTTAAGAGCTCTGAAGATGAGACTGTTTTTGATCCTGGATTTAAAACTGTAAAAGCTAAAATTAAAACAGAAAGTGAAATTGTAATTAGAATGGAAAAAATTGGTAGTTATTATGTTGCTTTACCTAGTGATGAATTTAAAGATCCAAGCTTCCATTTTGAAACTGAAGTAGAGGTGTTTTTCCCTAGAAGATAGTTTAGGTCTATTAAGGATAAAAAAGGGAAGAGACGCTCTAAATTTTTAAGAGATTAAAGAAATTAAAACACTCAAAAACAGTTAAATAATTTCTATTAAGCGGGAAATGAAAAAAGTAAAAG